>PWUP01000009.1 GCA_003562535.1 Gammaproteobacteria bacterium
AACCGTACCACCTTAGCCATTAGCCTGCTGCGCGGCTGCGCGCGCTTACCGCTGCCGTGTCTGCATGCTGTGGGCGTGGCATTGGGTTGGCTAGCGTGGTTGATTCCTAACCCTGTTCGGCGTATCACTGCCATCAATCTGCAACGCTGCCTGCCCGAACTCGATGCCCACGCCCGCCAGCGCCTGTTGCGTCGCAGCCTGACTGAAACCGGCAAAGGAATACTGGAGCTTGGCCCCTTATGGCTGTGGCCTGGTCACAAAGTGCTGGCCAAGGTGCGTTCGGTGGCCGGTCAAGCGGAGTGGCAGGCAGCGGTGGCTGAAGGACGGGGAGCCATTGCGATTACTCCACATCTGGGGGCGTGGGAAGTGGCCGGATTGTACCTATCCAGTTTAGGGCCACTGACTACTCTGTATCGTCCCAGTCGCTTAGGTGGAGAGTTTGATCGCTTAGTGCGTGACGCTCGCGCCCGGATGGGTGCGCAATTAGTTGCCACGGATCAGCGGGGTGTGCGCCGCTTGGTGCAGACTCTGCGTCAGGGGCATGCCTTAGGTATTTTGCCGGATCAAGATCCGGGCGATGAAGGCGGGGTTTACGTGCCCTTTTTCGGCCAACCGGCCAATACCATGATTCTGTTGTCGCGTCTGGCCAGTAAACATCACACCCCTGTGGTGTTGCTCTACGCCGAGCGGCTGGCTTGGGGGCGCGGTTATCGCTTGCGTTTTCAGCGACTGACTGCTGCTATTGCCGAAGCCCCATTAGCTGAATCAACCCTAGCCTTAAATCAAGCGCTAGAGCAAGCGATTCGCTGCCATCCTGAGCAGTATCTATGGAGTTATAAACGGTTTAAGCGCCAACCCCCCGGCTATGCCAAGGTGTATTGACTCGGTGTGCGGTCAAAGCCCATGCTTTCGCTGGGCAGTCAATTGTGGCACAATAAACGCTCGGATCAACAGATACTAAGCGATTAAATACTATGGAATACAAAACGTATATGTGTGTGGTGTGTGGGTTTATTTACGATGAAGCCAAAGGCTGGCCCGACGATGGTATTGCCGCCGGGACACGCTGGGAGGATGTCCCGGCAGATTGGAAGTGCCCCGAATGTGGTGCGGGTAAAAATGACTTTGAAATGGTGGAAATCTAGTCTCCCTATTAACTTACCCTTTTTCCTCCCCAGACACAGCCTCGCCACATTGCCCAAGTGGCCAGCCCCGCCAGCCATAGACTGGTCGGGTCAGGACGCTGGCCATCGATAAACAACTTCGCGGATTCAATCATTACCGCCAATCCAACGCCCAGCCCTATAACCGTCACTGGACGCAGCGGGCGTTTGCCCTCGATCCACAACAGCCAGAGTATTGCTCCTAATGGAGCGTAAAGCATTACAGTCAGTAAGACACTGCGAATAGCGACAGCTTCGGGGACAAAATAATGATAATACAACGGCAGCCACCGCAGCGATTGCAGTTGCGCCCAAGCTTGATCAGTATCCCAGTGGAAGTCATGGTGGCTTAAACCGAGGACAAAAACCATCACGATATAGGGCAATATGAGCAGTACCGCCGCCACCCTAGCCCATTCTCTCAACCACTGCTGGAAATAGGCGTGAACAGCGACACGCGCCGCGATCACCGCCAGCCATACCCCAATGCTGACCCCAGTAACCCGCAACAATCCCGACCATCCATCGGCGCGTCCGGTGACCAGTAAAAATTGTGCGGCCTCGACGCCGAGACCTAAGGCCAGACCGGCAATAACCACGGTAAGCAAACGTCGCCCTTGGAAGTGCTGATACAGCCAAACGCCGACGGGTATAGCCAGTACTATTTTAGTGCCGTCCAACGCCACACAACGCGGCAGGGTCTCGGTGCAATATTCCGCCCGCATCCACCAGCTCCAATGATCAGAAGCCAGACGTGCTTGCAACTCACTCAGCGAGAGCAGAAAATCAAATGGCAATAAGCTAATTATAATATAAAAAACGACATACAGCAGTAGCAGATGAGGGGCATTAATCCGTAAACCCTCACGCTGGACTTGATCCCACCACGCGGCAACACGCCGACCGATCAGCACCCACACGGTTGCACCCACCACTCCACCAACAAAGTTGCCGCTGATATCGTTTAATGAGGGGTTGCGGTTCGGCAGCCAGATTTGTAAAAATTCCACGCTAGCGGTCACCAGCAGGCAGAATGCAGCCACGACGACCGCCAGCAATAGCCGCAGCAAGCCGCTACGTCTATTCAAGGTTAACCATGCCGTGAGGAAAAACCCCAGCGGCATGAACATTAAAGCATTGGCTACCCACTGTTGGCGGGCACCACTACGGATCGGGCCTTGCTCCATAGCTAAAAACCGCTGCCATGCTTCGGCAACAGCAACATCGCCAAACTCAAAGGGCAATAAGGTGAGATACAGTACCGCCAATAACGACAGCAAGGCCGCCCACCCGTAGGGAGCGCTAGCGTAACGAGGACTAAGAGCGGGTTGAGTGACCGACATGACGGGTTCTACCTGGCCTCAAGATCCTGCGTTTGATCAGCTCGCAATGCAGCCAATAGCGCTTGCAGATCAGACGGTAATGGACTCTGCCACTCGTGCCAGCGCCCATCGAGTGGATGGATTAAACCTAAGCGCTCAGCATGTAAGGCTTGGCGCTGCAACCCGCGTAATACCTCAAGGGTTTCGGGGGTCATACCCGATGGCAACCGTGGCCGCCCACCGTAAACCGGATCGCCGAACAACGGATAGCGAATATGGGCTAAATGCACTCGGATCTGGTGAGTGCGCCCGGTCTCCAATGTGACCGTTAATTCACTGTGCGCCCGAAACCGGCGGCTGACGCGATAATGAGTGACGGCGGGCTTACCTTGTGCGACCACCGCCATGCGCTTACGATCCACCGGATGCCGCCCCAAGGGGGCGCTGACCATACCCCCCGCCGCCATCACCCCAGTCACCACGGCACGATATTCGCGACTCACTTGGCGGGCTTGTAATTGTGCCACTAAGGCGGTGTGCGCGGCTAAAGTACGCGCCACAACCAGCAGCCCCGATGTGTCTTTATCCAAACGGTGTACCAACCCCGCTCGTGGTAAGGTGGCTAGGGTCGGATCATAATGCAGCAGCGCATTGACCAAGGTGCCATCATGGTTACCCGCTGCGGGATGGACCACCAGCCCGGCAGGTTTATCAATCACAAGGAGTGCGTCGTCTTGATGAACCACCGCCAAGGCTAAGGCTTGGGGCTGAGCGGCGGTTTGGATTTCCACGGGACAATGCCCCTGCAGCCGTTCTCCGCCCCGCAGCCGCAGCCGTGGTTTAACCGCTGCACCGTCTAGGGTAATGTGACCCGCCCGTATCCAATGCTGTAGCCGCGCTCTGGAATGCTCGGCAAATAACACCGCTAACGCTTGATCTAGGCGCTGACCGGCGTACTGTGGGGGAATTTTGCAGTCTAACTGGACATACATGGTCATCTGGCGAACCGTAAAGCTATACTAGGGGGCATCGTCCTCAGTTTATGAGTAGCTGTTTACCATCATGACCCTATTCTATCGAATTATCCTGTTGACTGGCGTGTTATCGTTATCGGGCTGTGCCTGGCTTTCGAGTACCCCGGCAGACCCTACCGCTGACTGGTCGGCCAGCCAACTGCACCAAGCCGGACGGTCTGCCATGCGCTCCGGGAACTACGAAACCGCTGTGGATTACTTTGAAAAGCTGCAAGCTCGCTATCCCTTTGGGCGTTATGCGCAGCAGGCGCAGCTTGATATGGCGTATTCGCACTATCGAGCCGGCGAGGCTGATCAGGCCATTGCGGCGGCTGACCGCTTTATTCGCACCTATCCCCGCCATCCAGTAGTGGATTATGCTTATTATTTAAAAGGATTAGCTAATTATTCTCGCGATACCGGTATCCTTGGGCGCGTGTTCCCAAGTGATCCCAGCCGTACTGATTCACAAGCGGCTCAACAGGCGTTTAATGACTTTGCTGAATTGGTGCAGATTTTCCCCGACAGCCGCTACGCTGAAGACGCCCATCAGCGTATGGTGTTTTTGCGTAATACTCTGGCTGACTATGAAATTAATGTGGCGCAGTTTTATTTGCAGCGTAAAGCCTATGTCGCAGCAGTCAATCGTAGCCGTTATGTTTTGGAGAACTACTCGACGACCCCAGCCGTGGAACATGCCCTGGGTATTATGGCTGAGGCGTATCATCACTTAGGTTTAAGCGATCTGGCTCAAGACAGTTATCGGGTATTGGCGTTGAATCATCCTGAGTCTGGGTATCTAAAGCGGCTGGATGCGGTTTTTCGCGGTCAATCCGCCCCACCGGTTGAAGAAAACCGCACGATGCTGGGCAGGATTTATAATCTGCTATGACCTTAAAAATAATCCGTCAACATACTCAGACCCAAGCCGCTTGGGTGATCGATAGCGCGAACCCTGAGTCATGGTTTGCAGAACATATCAAGCCAGCGATAGCCCGTTACAGCGACCAAACCGTTCTGGTACAGTCACATTGTGGACTCTCAAAGCTGTCAACCCATCGCTATCCGACTGACAAATCCTATGCCGAGCGGGTGCGTGTTTTAGGCTATATCCAGCTATCTGGGCGCAATGTACAGACCGATTATATCAGCCCAAACTATCGATACACCTACTCTTCTAGAGATAAGCTGGGTTACAAACTACCGTTGTTCGCTGTACGCAGCGAAGGGGGCAAGGAGGAATACCTAGCGGTCATGCATAATGATCATTATTTTGAATGGGATAAATTGCGGTATATTCGTAATTCCGCAGCCTTGGCTGCTTTGGTCAGTGATCTACACCAACACTTAAGCCAAAAAGTATTGAATTTGCAAAAGAAAAACAAAATTCGTGGCTTGCAGGTACAGGCGATCAAAGCTCAGTTGCAGCAAATGGCGAATGAGGACAATCTTGCCTATATGGTGGACACCAGTGAACGGTTAATCACGGTCAATATCCGCTTGGCCGACCGCTGCCAATTGCAGATGTCGGTGCCTTTCACTAAGTTTGAGACGGTGTTGCCCGAATTACGTTCAGCGATACGCCAATTATATGCTTTATATGAAAAAGGGATTCGCTTTAAAATCCAGAATCTTGCCTACCCACCCAGTGGCTGGAACTATCCCCAAACCCCAGCAGATGCTGCTAATACTCCGCAGTCGAAAGACCGCTAATGCGCCGCCCAGCACCATATTGTGACTCCATGAGCTTACCAAGACTGATCTAGGACTCAAAAATCATGGCTATTCGTTTGGACGCTTACGAACTCAAGCAGGTACTGCAACTGACGCCGGCTGACCAAAATCTCATGATTGTCGGGCGGCATGGCATTGGTAAATCGGAAATTATTCGTGAGGTTTACCAACAACAAGGTTTGCCGGTGGAGGCTTTTTTCTTGGGTCAAATGAGTGATCCCGGCGATCTAATTGGTTTATTACATAAAGATGAGGCGACGGGGCGGTCGGTGTTCCTACCCCCGTACTGGTGGCCGGCACCCGATCAACCCGTGGTGCTGTTTCTGGATGAAATGAACCGTGCCCGCCCGGAAATTTTGCAGGCGGTTTATGATTTAGCGTTAAACCGACGTTTAGCGGGCAAGGCGTTGCCTCAGGGTAGCCGAGTGGTGGCGGCGATTAACCACGGTGATGAATATCAACTCACCGAGTTAGATCCGGCCTTAGTCTCGCGGTTTAATGTTTATGACTTTGTGCCTAGCATTGAGGACTGGTTGCTATGGGCTAAGGAACGGGGGGTGGATGAGCGGGTCATCGCCTTCATCCATGCCAACCCCGTGCATCTCGATGCGCCGAGTGCGCGTGACGATCTGGTGGGTTTTAATGACCTGGCCAAAACTCCAGATCGACGCGCTTGGGTGCGCGTGGCACGGTTTATTGCCGCGCATCCGCTATTAGAAGCCATCCATATCAAAGCCATTGCGGGTATGGTGGGCACGGCGGCGGCTATCGCCTTGCAAAATTTTGTGGCCGCCAGCCAGCAACTGAGTCCAGAACAGGTGCTGCGCCATTGGCGCAAACATCGGGCAGAGGTTAAAAAAATGCCTTTGCATGAACTGATTCAACTCAATGAACGCCTATTGCTGTGGTTGCATGGGCAGGCCGGTCAGTTCAAAGCTTCGGAAGTCAAAACCCTGCAAAACCATTTGCTCGCGTATCTCAAGGATCTCAAGGCTTGGCAACATAATGAAGCCTTGGCGCATTTTGCCTCCTTATTGGAAAATCCCAAATATATCCAAGCCATGATTTTCTGCTCCGGGTCAGTGGAGATTTTGAGCGTGTTGACGGACTATATCCACAGCATCAAGGGCTAAGCCTATGCCCACTGCGCCGCTATTAGCTCGCGAACGTATGCGTCGTGTGCTAGAACGCTGGTTTTTGACCGAACCGCTGTTATTTGCCCTGTGGCAAGATCATCACTGGCGCAGTGGATCGGTGCAGACCCTGCAGGTCGGTGCCGGTATGATCACCTATAATCCTGAGTTCATTGACCGCTTAACGCCGCTCGAATTGGAGGCGGTGATGCGCTGCGAGGCGGTACGCATTTTATTAAAACATCCTTATACCCGCCGCCAGCATCCGCCCCACATCGCTTGGCAGGCCAGTAATCTTACCCTGCGTGAACACCTTGGGCCTTTGCCTTTACCCTTGCCTACGGCCTTGGAGGTGTTCGGCCATCACCAGTACGACCGTCAGTTTCTGGAGTTTTATCATCGTAAACTGTTGGAACAATCAACAATGTCGCCACAGCCCGGGGCAGACGATTCCTCATGGCCGCAGCAAACGACGGCTGCCGGTCCAAGTTCAGTACAGCCTGGGGGAAATGGGAGTGATGTTACCAAGGTGGCGGTACCAACTGATACAGCGGATACGCCCCCAGCAGATTCAGCGCCTGCATCCGAGGCAGCGGGTATTGAACCTGCTCTGTACGACTATGTGAATTCTCCTGCGGTAGGTGAGGAAAACACGCGGGATTGGCAGGACGATGAATTATTCAGTGATCGCATTAATGAGCAGGTCAGTGACGCCGAATTACGCCAGCGTTGGGGCAGTCTGCCGGGTAGTTTGCGCGAACGGGTATTGGCTAACCGCAATCCCAAACTGGATTACCGCAGTGTCCTGCGTTGGTTTCACCGCACCACGCTAGGGCAGAAACGCCGTTTATCGCGGATGAAATGCAATCGCCGTTATGGGTTTTTATACCTAGGCAGTCGCTATGAGTTCACCACTCGGTTGCTGGTGGCGGTCGATGTCAGTGGCTCCATGAGCAATGCGGATATCAGTTTAGGATTTTCTTTGATCAATCGGTTTTTCAACTACGGTGTTGAGCATATTGATGTGCTGGCTTTTGATACTGAGATACAGGGCGAGCAGTTAAGCCTGAAACGGGCGCGGCGCGAGATCGTAGTGACAGGGCGTGGGGGGACGAGTTTTGATGGGGTCATGGACTATATCGACCAGCATCCGCATTACGATGGTGTGATTATTATCACGGATGGTTATGCCTCCGTACCCAAAATGCGCCGCCAGCGCTATATCCCTCTGTTGTGGATTTTTATTAATGAAACCCATTATCATAGTAATGCTCGACGGTTGCAGCAACATGGTCGCGTGGTGTTTATCCGCTCATCTTGAGACAGCCGTCTGGGCTACACGTCTAATGGATAGCACCTTGCTTTCATTGTGACAGTGCAGTTTGTGTGTATAGCTGTTATCCTTAGTGCGCTAATCTGAATTTAGCACTCATGCTGCCCGCTGGCCGACATTGCAAGTGCTTAATCGGTACGGGCATCTGCCTTAAAACCATTGAAAATAATTGATTGGACAGAGGCGTATGATCACTATCCGTCGGGGGTTGGATTTGCCAATAACCGGGTCTCCTGAGCAGACCATTCATAACGGACCCAGAACTCGCTCTGTAGCGTTAATCGGCTTTGACTATCATGGCATGCGACCAACTATGGAAGTCAAAGTGGGCGATCAAGTCAAATTGGGTCAACTGTTATTCACTGATAAAAAAACCGAGGGTGTGCGGTACACTGCACCCGCAAGCGGTACAATTGCCGCCATTAACCGTGGTGAGCGGCGGGTCATGCAGTCGGTCGTTATTGATGTCGAAGACGGGGAAGCGCAAGCATTTCGTCACTATGAACCCGCTGAATTGACGAGTCTATCCCGCGATGCGGTCTGTGAAAATCTGGTGGATTCGGGGCTGTGGACAGCGTTAAGGACTCGACCTTTTAGTAAGGTTCCGCCATTAGACAGTCAGCCGCACTCGATTTTTGTTGCGGCTATGGACACCAACCCACTGGCTGCGGATCCGGCAGTGATCATTGCCGAACACCCCGAAGCCTTTATCCACGGTTTAACCCTACTCAGCCGTCTGACTGAAGGCCGGGTGTTTGTGTGCAAAGCGCCCGGTGCCGTTATCCCCGGAGAGGGTCTTGAGCGGGTGGTTATTGAAGAATTCTCCGGCCCCCATCCTGCCGGTAATGCCGGAACCCATATCCATTTTCTTGATCCAGTGGGTATGCACAAGACGGTCTGGACCATCGGTTATCAGGATGTCATTGCCTACGGTAAATTATTCACAACCGGTCAACTGTTCACTGAACGAGTAGTGGCCTTAGGCGGGCCGCAGGTTGATCAGCCACGCTTAATACGCACTCGGCTGGGCGCTAATCTTGACGAACTCACTGCTGGCCAGCTTAAGCCCGGCAATAATCGTCTGATTTCAGGATCAGTATTTGGGGGCAATCAGGCACGGGGGGCATTAGCCTATCTGGGTCGTTACCACACTCAGGTTTCGGTGTTGGCTGAAGGCGATGATCGACCCATGCTGCACTTTGTTCGACCGGGTAAAGAGATGTTCTCCGCGTTACCCATTTATATCTCTAAGTTTAAAAAAGATAAAAAATTTAATTTCACCACCACCACCAGCGGTAGTGAGCGGGCGATGGTACCCATTGGCGCTTATGAGCGTCTTATGCCTTTAGATATCTTGCCCACTCAACTATTGCGTGCGTTGATTGTCGGTGATACTGAAATGGCCCAGCAATTGGGTTGCCTCGAACTTGACGAGGAAGACCTCGCCTTGTGTACTTTTGTGTGTCCGGGGAAATACGAATACGGCCCGATTTTGCGGGATAATCTAACCCAGATTGAACAAGAGGGTTAAGGCATGCAGCCTTTACGCAAAGCATTAGACGACATTGCCCCCCATTTTCACAAAGGGGGGCGCTTGCATAGACTGTATCCACTGTATGAAGCAATGGATACCTTCCTGTATCGCCCCAACAGCGTAACCAAGAGCACCGCCCATGTGCGTGACGGGATCGACCTGAAGCGGGTCATGATCACCGTCTGGGTATGCACCTTCCCCGCCATGTTTTATGGCATGTACAACGTTGGGTTCCAAGCTAACCTGATTATGGCGGATATGGGCATTATGTCCGTCCCAGGCTGGCGTGGCGATTTCATTGAACTGTTCGCCGGTTATGATCCGAACAGCATTTGGGACAGCTTTTGGCACGGTGCGGCCTATTTCATACCCATTTATGCCGTGACGTTTATCGTTGGTGGTCTGTGGGAAGTATGGTTCGCGATTAAGCGCGGTCATGAAGTCAACGAAGGATTTTTTGTGACTTCGGTGCTGTTTGCTCTGATCTGCCCGCCGGATGTGCCCTTGTGGCAAGTGGCTTTGGGCATCAGCTTCGGGGTGGTGATTGGCAAAGAAGTTTTTGGAGGTACCGGTAAAAACTTCCTCAACCCGGCACTGACCGGACGAGCGTTTCTGTTCTTTGCCTATCCGGCTGACTGGTCAGGGGATGCCGCTTGGACCGCTGTTGACGGTTACAGTGGTGCTACGGCTTTAGGTGTGGCCTCACAGGAAGGTCTAGTGGCTTTGCAGAATCAACTGACCTGGTTCGATGCCTTTTTCGGCAATATGCACGGCTCTATCGGTGAGGTCTCGACGTTAGCGATTTTCATAGGTGGTGCGGTGCTGTTGGCCACCGGTATTGCCGCCTGGCGCATCGTCGCCGGAGTGATGATCGGCATGATTGTCACATCGTTATTGTTTAATCTGATCGGTTCGGACACCAATCCCATGTTTGCTATGCCTTGGTACTGGCACATGGTGCTAGGCGGCTTTGCGTTTGGGATGATTTTTATGGCGACTGATCCGGTATCTGCTGCCATGACCAATGTCGGCAAGCTGTGGTTCGGTGCTTTGATTGGGTTTATGGTGGTATTGATTCGGGTGGTGAATCCGGCTTTCCCCGAGGGCATGATGCTGGCCATTCTGTTCGACAATTTGTTCGCACCGTTGATCGATCATTTTGTGGTGCAGGCCAATATTAAGCGGAGGTTGGCTCGTGTCTGAGAAAAACACAATTCGGAAAATGGTGACGGTGACCTTACTGGTGTGTCTTGCCTGTTCGGTGGTGGTGTCCTCAGCCGCCGTGTTATTACGACCTATACAGATTGCTAACCAGCAATTGGACATTCGCCGTAATCTCCTAGCGGCTGCCGGTTTGACCGAGCCGGGTCGCAGTGTCGAGGAAATTTTCGCGGAACGGGTGATCGTCCGTGTGGTGGATCTGGAAACCGGGCAATTCACCGATGCGGTTGACCCAGACACGTTTGATCAGCAACGGGCATCCCGGGATGCCGCTATGTCACGACGCTTAAGTTCCGCTGAAGACAAGGCGGGGCTGTCGCGCCGTGAACGCTATTCGGTAGTGTACTTTGTGCAAGACGGTGATGAATTGGAGACCATTGTGCTGCCAGTGCGCGGTTTTGGTCTGTGGTCAACCATGCACGGTTTTCTAGCACTGGATGCTCAAGGCCAAGAAATCAGAGGACTGGGTTTCTATGAGCACGGTGAAACGCCCGGTTTAGGTGGAGAAATTGACAATCCGAATTGGCGCGCCCAGTGGCAGGGCAAGCAGGTCTTTGATGATCAGGGTAATGTGGCCATTCGGGTGATGAAAGGTCGTGCTGATCCCAATTCACCGCAGTACACGCATCAGGTGGACGGTTTAGCGGGGGCGACATTGACCGCTCGTGGAGTGGAAAATATGATGCAGTTTTGGTTAGGTGAAAACGGTTACCAGGCATTTCTTACCCAATTACGGCAAGGGGATATCCAACTATGAAAGCACTCCAGCTTCTGATCAATCCGATTTTCCGAAATAATCCTATTGC
>PWUP01000033.1 GCA_003562535.1 Gammaproteobacteria bacterium
CGCTGCCGATACACCTGACTGATGGCATCGGCGCTCAGCAGTATCGGTAAAGCCAGCAAGGTCGCCATCAGTCCGAGCACCTCCAGCGATAAGCCCTCAACCCAATGTAAGCGGCTGAGGGTAAGCCACTGACCGATCAGCAAGGCCGCAGGAAAGAAGGCAAAAATACGCGGCTCACGGGTGTGTTCATTCAGCCAGAACAGATGGCGGTTGATTTTAACCGTGCCCACTGTAACTACCAGCCATAACAGGCTGATGGCCAGTGGCATCCAAGGGCTGGGTAGCCATGCCAACAGCGTCCCGGAGACGGATAACAGCAGATAGCACACCAGATAAGTGTTCGGCACTCCGTGTAAGAGGGTGCTGAAATGCTGCCGGGCTATGGGCAGGGCGAGCACCGTGGTTAAAGCCAGCAGCGGCCATGCCAGCAGCGGTTCACCGCTGAGAGTCAACCAGGCTAAGGCCAGAAACAGTACCGGTATCAGTAACACGGTCAGGGCGCGTAATGCCACGGCGGTACGCGGCAAACTCAGCCGAGTGGCTGTCCAACCGGCGGCGATATGTATTAAGCCGGTATAGGCCAGCATGATCAGATACTGCCATGTGGGGGTATAAGCGCCCCAGTGGTTGCTGATCAGCATCAATGAGGACGCCAGTAAAATCACCGCACCTGCGGCTAACAGCCAGCGGATATTGCGCTCTTGCAGAAAGCGATCCAGCAGCCGCAGAGGCCACGGGGTGGGGGACGCTGTAGAGGCCATCGGGGAATCTCCAGTCAGTTGACACTGCTATACCCTGGAGCAAACGCCGTGCCATGCCATTAATGGCCGTCAGGCTATTGATTAATAGAAATAAATAAAAATTTTTGTACGCCAAGTGCAGTCTAATGACTGCACTTCAGTGCAGTGCGGCAATGGCAGTTTGGCCGAGGTACGAGGCGCGAGGCTCGATTTGAAAGGCTCTAGGCTTTGGCGTTTAACCTTTCACCTCGTACATCGAGCCGCATAATCATCATGGATTAATCATATTTTGTTCATGTCATCATGGATTAATCATGTTCTATCCATAGTGCTGCAATACGGTATGTTTAAGATTGGTGTATCGCCATTACTTGAAGCAAAGGAGAAGATCGCATGTCGCAGAACACAACTATACAAAAGGGTATCTTGAGCGTAGCATTGCTGGGTCTGACGCTGTCGCTTGCAGTCAATGTGTATGCTGAGTGTGAGGATCCTAGCACGTTGACGTTCTCGTTGGTGCCGACTGAGGATACCGCAGCCGAGTTGCGACTGTATCAACCATTGATTAGGCACCTCAGTGCCGCGACTGGCAAGGACATTGATTTCTACTCGCCGACCAGTTACGCCTCTGTGATGGAGGCAATCGCTTCGGGCTGGGTGGATATTGCAGTACTTGGGCCGGCCAGTTACACACTCGCCAAGGCACATAACGACGATATGGAAGTTTTTGCCACCTACTCTAGGTACGCCGGACACATGCAGGAGCAGGGGCCTGGGTATCGTGCGAACCTGATCGCGCGAGCCGATTCGGGGATCACTACCGTCGAAGAATCGCGCGGCAAGACCCTTGCTCTCGTCGATCCCGCCAGTACGTCTGGTCACCTGCTTCCAAACGTGGCGTTTGCCAATGAGACCGGTGAGGCTTTGGATGACTTCTACGGGCGTATCGTTTACAGCGGGGGGCATGATTTGTCAACCATTGCTGTCAAGGAAGGACGCGTTGATGTCGCATTCGTCGCCACTCACCGGTTTGACAATGTGGTAGATCGCGGCGACATCACTCTTGATGAGGTCACCGTGTTGTGGCGCTCGGCAGTGGTTCCCCAGGATCCGTTCGTGTTTCGCACCGTACTCTGTGAGGACTTGCGCGAACGCATCGTCGATGCGTTTCTTGGCGCGCATGAACTCCCAGAGTTAGCCGATTACTTCCGTGCAATCAATTCGCCACGATTCGTGCCGATGCAGGACAGTGACTATGATTTGATCCGTCTGCTTCAGGCTGCTGCGGACTGATAACCATGACTGACACACTGCTTCGCATCCAAGGGTTGCAAGTCCGCTATCCGGGTAGCGAGGCTGATGTGCTGCGCGGTGTCGACCTGCGGGTCGCGCCACGCGAGTTTGTTGCGGTGATCGGTGGCTCGGGGTCTGGCAAATCCACATTGTTGCGTGCGATCAATCGGCTAGTCGAACCACGAGCTGGGTCGGTGGCGCTGCGCGATATCGAGGTGACCGCACTGAAACGGCGGGCACTGCGTCAGTGTCGTCGGCGAATGGGGATGATATTTCAGGAGTTCAACCTGATCGAACGTTACCGCGTGCTCGACAATGTACTCCTCGGTCGGGTGGGAAGTTACTCGACGCTGAGGAGTTTCTTCTCGCTTTACGGATCTGCCATGATCGACGAAGCGGCACGCTTGCTCGATCGTGTCGGCCTTGGTGATTTTCTTGACCAGCGTGTGGACAGTCTCAGCGGTGGTCAGCGGCAACGTGTCGGTATCTGTCGTGCGGTGTTTCAGCAGCCTGAGTTATTGCTGGTTGATGAGCCGACCTCTAGTCTTGATCCACGCATTGCCGTTGACATCATGCAACTGATTCGCGATCTTGCCGAGGAGCAAGGAGTTGCCGCGCTTTGCAACATTCATGACGTCGAACTGGCACGCCGGTTTGCATCCCGCATTATTGCCCTGCGCGACGGTGTGGTAGTTCATGATGGTACCGCTGAAACGCTGGATGCGGCGACCCTTGACCGAATCTACGCGGTTGCCGATCGGAGTGTGCTGTGATCAGCGGGTATGAGTCGGGCGCTATGCAACGTTGGCATGCGGCACGTTGCCGTGCTTGGCAGGTGTCGTTGCTGACCGTAGTCGGCTTGCTGGCGCTGGCGGTATGGGCGGTTATCGACTCGGTGATTCCTGGTACCGACTGGCGGCGGATCGACGGCCTGGTTGGTGTGCTGCGGGGGGTTGGACGGTTTCTGCCGCCGGATCTATCGGGGCTCGCCACGCTGGTTCAGCCCGCTATCGAGACGGTACTGATCGCAATCGTCGGAACCTTGCTCGGGGCAATCATGTCGCTGCCGGTAGCGCTGCTTGGTGCGAGCAACCTGCTCCCGCTCGGCCGCGGTGGGTATGTGCTCGCACGCGGGCTCATGACTATGAGTCGCTCCATCCATGAAATCGTCTGGGCTTTGATTTTTGTCTCAGCAGTAGGGCTCGGGGCTTTCGCTGGGATTCTCGCTTTGGCGTGTCGTTCTATTGGCTTTGTCTCGAAGCTGCTGGCTGAGGCCATCGAGCGGATTGATACCCGTGCGGTTGAGTCGATTCGAGCCCAAGGAGGTACATCGATCGCGGTGATCCGGCATGCAATTATCCCGCAGTTGCTGCCGATTGGAATCTCCACGCTGATTTTCGAGTGGGATATCAATGTCAACCGGGCGGCTGTGCTGGGTCTGGTCGGTGCCGGTGGACTCGGTCTTGCGTTCCACAATCAGATGATCGCGTCCAACTACGCTGGGGTGTCGACCGTGTTGTTGACAATCTTGATCATTATCCTACTCGGGGAGATGGTTTCCATGCATTTGCGCAGGAGGCTGGTTTGAGTCATGGCTGATCAAACTAGCCGGAGTGGAGGGGGGCGCTGCTCGGAAGAAGGCCCAGCTCAGCGTGCTGCCATCGATCTTGTGATCGGCGAGGTGCTACAGTTGCGGCGTCAGCGCTCCGTGCTGCGTTTTCTTGTGATTGTCGTGCTCTGCGTTGGTCTGTGGATGGCTCTTGAGTTTCTGAACGTGCGATTTGAGCGTTTCCCGGCCTTGTTTGAGCGGTTAGGAATTCTCTTCAGCACACGCTATTACCCGCCGGACTTCGAATATGTGATGCGGCCGCAGTTTCTTGCCAGTGTACTTGAGACTATCCATATGGCCATGCTTGCCACCATCGCTGGTCTGGTGCTAGCCCTGCCACTCGCCTGGTTAGCCGCCTTCAATGTCAGCCCCTTGCAAATGCGCACGCACTGGCTGGCGCGGGGGGCGATTACCGCTAGCCGCGCCATCCACGAAATGATTTGGGCGATCGTTTTTATCATGGTGCTCGGCTACGGTGTGTTGGCCGGTGTGCTGGCGTTGACCATTGGCTGCATCGGATTTGCAGGCAAACTTTTTGCTGAGGAAATCGAATCGATAGACCCTGCGCCGGTGGAGGCGATGCGTGCTGGCGGCGCAGGGTCGCTCGCCGTATTCTTGTTTGGCGTGTTGCCACAGGTTCGCACCGCTTTCATTGGCATTGCGATCTATACTTGGGATGTGGTGTTTCGCTCGGCTACGGTGGTTGGATTTTTTGGTGCCGGTGGCATGGGCTGGTATCTGAGGAGAACGGCGGATCAACTGCAAAGTGGCCGAGTCGCTGCGATCATGCTGCTCATCGCGGCGCTGGTCATTACGTCGGAGATCGTGTCGCACCATGCACGGCGGGCGATCGAGGGGCGCAGCGGTGCTGTGCAGTCCTGATCGGTGTTGCGGTCAACGCCGTGACTTCCCCTAGTGATAGCTACAGGAGACACGTTTTCATGATGTGGAGTTACCGCAATCCAGTCGAGGTTTCGTTTGGTGCCGGGATGTTGGACACGCTGCCGACGTTGTGTGGCAATCGATTGTATGTGCTTGTCACCTACCCGGATCCTTTCTTCAAGGCTCTGGCTGTGCGGGTGACGGAACTGCTTGGAGCACCGCTGTTGACGGTCGCCGATGTCAGCGCCAACCCGGATCGCAGCGTGCTTCAGCGACAGGTTCAGCGCGTTGGTCAATTGCCTTGTACGCCGGAACTGGTGCTTGCCCTCGGTGGTGGATCGGTGATTGATACGGCAAAGGTACTGGCGGCTGGGGCATACGGGTTTTCCATGGTGGATTCCTTGCTGGAGAACGGCGAGGCACCTCCAGGGTGGCAACCGTTGCCGATCGTAGCCGTGCCGACCACAGCGGGCACAGGCAGCGAGGTGACCTGCTGGGCAACGGTCTGGAACCGGGCTGCCGGGCGCAAGTTGTCGCTGGAGCATCCGTTGCTGTATCCCAAGGCCGCGCTCGTCGATCCGACGTTGATGCTCGGCAAACCATGTGCGCTCACCATCAGCACTGGGCTTGATGCGCTGTCTCATGCTCTCGAAAGTCTCTGGAATCACAAAGTAAATCCGTTGTCAGCGGCACAAGCGGTGGCAGCCGCTGAAACCATACTTGCAGTGCTGCCCAATCTGGTAACCCGACTTGATGATCTTGGCTTGCGAACCCGTATGGCCGAGGCAGCTCTTCTGGCCGGGTTTGCCTTTTCCAACACTCGGACATCAATTGCGCACGCGCTGTCGTACCCGATAACCTTGGAACGGGGTATCGATCACGGGGTAGCATGTTCATTCACGCTACCGATAGTGCTCGCAAGCCTTGCTGATGTGCAGGGTTTGACCGGTCAGGCCCTGCGCCGAATCTTTGGTGTTGATCTGCGCCGCGGTGCCGACCGGCTCACCCAGTTTCTGGATGGACTCGGGGTCAGCACCAATCCGGTCGATTACGGGATCAGTGAACTGCGCTGGGCAGCCATGGTCAAGGAAGCCACTGTCGGCACGCGCGGCCGAAATTTCAATGGTGATCCCGACAGACTGTTGACTACGGTGATTGGCGATTGCCGTGTTGTTTCGTCAGGCGCAAGCAATGAACAGGTGCGTGAGATCAAGGCGGTAGTGTTTGACTGGGCGGGCACGACGATAGACTTTGGGTCATTCGCCCCCATGGGTGTGTTCATGGAAGCGTTCAAAGCATTCGGCATTGATGTGACGATTGCCGAGGCACGCGCGCCGATGGGCGCACCTAAGCGTGCTCACATTGCCGCCATGCTTTCCATGCCGCGCCTTGCCGCGCAATGGATGCGGGCGCATGGCAGTGCCGTTGATGCTGCTGCGGTGGATCGCATCTACGAGGTCTTTGTGCCAATGAATGCGCGGGTGGTAGCAGAGTACGCGACCTTGGTTCCCGGTTGTGCCGAAGCGGTTCGGCAACTGCGCGCCCGCGGCCTGAAAATTGGATCCACGACCGGCTACACCCGCTCAATCATGGAGCAGGTGTTACCGGTTGCGAATCAACAAGGCTACGCACCTGACAATCTGGTCTGCGGCGACGATTTGCCGGAGGGGCGCCCGGGGCCGCTGCAAATGTATCAGTGCTTCATCGATCTGCGCATCCATGCTCCGCATACCGTCGTCAAGGTCGACGATACCGCCCCGGGTATTGCTGAGGGCAGGGCCGCCGGATGCATAACCGTTGGAGTCGCCCTGTCAGGCAATCATGCCGGGCTGACCACGGAGGCGTTGGCAGTCATGTCTTCGGCCGATGTCGATGCGGTGCGACAACGGGTCGGTGCATTGCTGCGCGAAGCAGGTGCCGATTACATCATCGATACGGTTGCCGATTTGCCCGCCTTGCTCGACAGCCCCGAATTCATGGAGTGGCACCCGATCCAGCCATGCGTCCGATTACGCTCCGCTAATCAGACCTACAATGCGCTGTAAATGGCTAAAGCGCATGCAGAGAATCACCGACTGCGCACTTTTGCGTATGAAATTCGGAGCAGTACTGTGATCAACTCTCGGTTCGATGCCAATCTGCGGCAACGAGTGATACTATAGCGGTAAACTCTTTCGTTGCAGCGGAATATGCCCTGATGAACAAAATGACCATTAAACTACGCTTGGGCTTGGTAATTGGTTTGCTATCACTGTTATTAGTAGCCATTGGATTTATCGGTCTGTACGGTAAGGCTGACTCCAATCGTGGCATGAATTCAATCTATGAAGAGCGCTTGCTTCCGGCGATGCAGCTCTCGGACATTGAACAGCTCATGCGCGAAATCGTCATTGAATTGCAGAATGCCTTTCGTTTCGATCCGCAACTGATCACCAGTATGTTGATTGAACACCCCATCACCGATCACACGGATCGGGTACTGGACTATACCCAACAGATTGACACGATTTGGGCAGAGTACACGGCTAATGACTTGATTGCTCAAGAGGCCGAGTTAGCCGAGGAATTTTCTGCCTTATACGTCAAGGCCGTCGAGCAAGGCTTTCAGCCGATCAGTAATATGTTTCTGATTGATGCGTTTATGGCCGCAGATCAACATTTAGACCTAGTGCTGAGGCCGATTTTAGCAGAGCTGTCCAGCATTATTGATCAGTTGCAAACACTGCAAGCGGAGGTTGCTGAGCAAGAATATCAAGCGGCAGCAGCAAGCTATGAGCAACTGCGCCTGATCATGATTGCCGTGGTCGGATCGGGAGTATTATTGGCTATAGTGATCGGTTGGTTGCTAATCCGTGCCATTGTTAAGCCATTACAGCGTACCCATCACTATTTTAACCGCATTGCTCAGGGTGAACTGGATAATGAAATCGTTATCACCCAGAACGATGAAATCGGACAAGTCATGGTGGGTTTGCGTGATATGCAGGGCAAACTCAAAACCGATATTGAAGACACTAAGCGCTTATCGGCTGAAAACCTACGAATTCGCTACGCACTAGACAGCGTGTCTTCTAGCGTCATGGTCATTGATCCAGACGCTAAGATCATCTACGCCAATGACGCGGTCATGCACACTTTCCATAAAGGGCTATCCGCATTGCGCCAAGCTCTGCCAGGTTTTGATCCCAACCAAGTCCGTGGGGGTAGCTTTAACCTATTCAATCTCGATCGACTGCGCCACAGCTTCGATACGCTCACCGCCCCTCATGATAGCGAACAAACGCTGGGTGGGCGCACCTACAAATTAGTGGCCAGCCCCATCAATGCTGAAGACGGTAGCCGCTTAGGTACCGTGATTGAGTGGACTGATCGCACCGAAGAACTCAAAGTCGAACGTGAAGTCACCGCCTTGGTAGAAGGCGCGGTCAAAGGGGATTTGAGTCGGCGGGTGGCCACTGACGATCTCGATGGTTTTTTCCTGCGGCTCGGTGAAGGGATTAATGGCATGGTTGAACAGTTACAGCAACTGATTAGCCAAATTACCGAATCGGTGGATGCCATTAATACCGGCGCAAGGGAAATCGCCGTCGGTAATTCCGATCTGTCACAACGCACCGAAGAACAAGCGTCGAGTCTGGAAGAAACCGCATCGAGTATGGAACAACTCACTTCGACGGTTAAGCAAAACGCCGATAACTCCAAGCAAGCCAACCAACTCTCTAGCCAAGCACGAGAAGTGGCCACTGCGGGTGGTGACAAAATCCAACACGCCGTACAAGCCATGCAGGCGATTACCGCCAGTTCCGAAAAAATCAGCGATATTATCAGCGTGATTGATGGTATTGCTTTCCAGACCAATATTCTGGCGCTGAATGCTGCTGTGGAAGCCGCCCGCGCTGGCGAGCAAGGCCGAGGCTTTGCGGTGGTTGCGGCTGAAGTACGCACTTTGGCTCAGCGTTCTGCGACCGCTGCCAAAGAGATCAAAGGACTGATTGCTGAAAACTCAACCACCATCAGTTCCGGCAGCCATCTGGTTGAAGAAGCGGGGCAGACCATGAGCGATATTGTCACTCAATCTAAACACGTTTCGGACTTGATTGCTGAAATTGCCGCCGCCTCAGAGGAACAACGCAGTGGCATTGAAGAGGTCAATATCGCAATCAGCCAAATGGATGAAGTGACCCAGCAGAACGCCTCCTTGGTCGAACAAGCGGCGGCAGCTTCCGAGTCGCTGGAAGAACAAGCCCAGGCTCTGAGCCAAGCGGTCAGCCTATTCCAAACCCACGCCACACCTGGGTCACACCCAGCGGCTCAGTCAGCCTCACCTGCGCGAACAGCACCACGGGCGCTGTCTAAGCCATCGGCCTCAGGGGATGAGTGGGAAGAATTTTAAGATCTATACAGTGGCTTGGCTAAGCAGGCTGGTATTCCCTGCGGCTTTATTGAAGTCTAAAATCATTTTAAGGTATGCTAATAGGGTGATGTGGAGAGCTGGCTGAGCGGTCGAAAGCGGCGGTCTTGAAAACCGTTGACCCGTAAGGGTCCGGGGGTTCGAATCCCTCGCTCTCCGCCATTCCCTTAACTTGCCTAGAATAACCGCCAGCAGAGCACCCAGCGCGTGACGAACCCATGTTGATAACCGCCCTAAACAATCCCGCTCATTATCCCCATCCGGTCGATCAAGTGACCCTGTTGGAAACCCATATTTCTTGGGTTTTTCTCGCCGGCGAGTATGCGTATAAAATCAAAAAACCATTGAATCTGGGTTTTCTGGATTTCTCTAGCCTAGAGCGCCGTGCGCATTTTTGCCGTGAGGAAATCCGCTTAAACCAGCGCCAGGCTTCCGATTTGTATCTCGATGTGGTGCCGATCACCGGCAGCCCGTCGCAGCCTGAACTCGGTGGCAGCGGCGAGCCGTTTGAATATGCGGTTCGCATGCGCCGCTTTGCTCGGGAAGACGGGTTCGATCATTTACTGGCCGAGGGGCGATTACAGCCGCAGCATATTGTGGAGCTGGCTGAACAACTGGCTCAACTCCACCAAAAAGCCGCTGTAGCGCCGCCCGACAGCCCCCTGGGTCAACCTGAGCAAGTCATGGCGCCGATGCGTGATAATCTGGTGGCCTTGCAGACGATGTTGACCACTGAGGCCGATCAAGCGCGTTTGCAAAGATTGGCGGATTGGACTGAGGCGCAGGGTGCTGCCCTAAAATCGCTGTTGCAACAACGCTGCCGTGATGGATTCATCCGCGAATGCCACGGCGACGCCCATCTGGGCAATGTCACCTTATTTCGCGGGCGCACCACGCTGTTTGACGCCATCGAATTCAATCAAGAGTTCCGCTGGATTGATGTGATCAACGATCTGGCCTTCACCCTGATGGATTTATGCCATCGCGGTGCGCCGGCCATGAGTTGGCAGGTGTTGGATCGCTACTTAACCCTCAGCGGTGACTTCCAAGGTGTACGACTATTAACGTTTTATCAGGTGTATCGCGCTCTGGTGCGGGCTAAAATCGCCGGACTGCGCTTGGGGCAGGATCTCGACGCCGAGCAACAGCAGGCGGTGCTGGCCGAGCTGAAAGCCTATGTGCGGCTGGCCGAACGGTTGGCCGAACCGCGCCGCCCGGCGCTGATCATCACTATGGGTTTATCCGGCAGCGGTAAAACGGTGCTCAGCAATCACTTATTGCAAGATTTAGGTCTGATTCGGTTACGCTCGGATGTTGAGCGCAAGCGTTTACATGATCTGGCGCCCGAGGCCGACAGCCACTCCCAAGTGGCCGGTGGTATCTACAGTAGCGACACGTCACAGTTAACCTATGCGCGTTTGCGCGACCACGCTGCTACCCTGTTGCAAGCCGGGGAGCCAGTGCTGGTGGATGCCACGTGTCTTCAGCAGCAACAGCGCCAGGCTTTCCGTCAACTGGCTCAAGAGCACGACGTGCCGTTGCATTTACTGGTCTGTGAGGCCGATACCGAGACGCTGAAAGCCCGTTTGCACCGCCGTGCCGCTCAAGGCGGGGATGCCTCCGAGGCTGATACCACGGTGCTGGAGTATCAACTCGCCCAGCAGCAACCCCTGACTACCACTGAACAGGCTGAGGCCATTGTATTGGATACGACCCGTGATGACAGCGTAGCCACCGCTCAGCGGGTCTTGGCGTATTTACGTAGGACTATAGAAAACTGATGAAAACGGCACTGATTACCGGTATCACCGGCCAAGACGGCGCGTATTTAGCCGAGTTTTTGCTCGATAAAGGCTACACCGTTCACGGCATCAAACGCCGCTCCTCGCTGTTTAACACGGACCGCATCGATCATCTGTATCAAGACCCGCATGAACCGGATCGACGGTTTATTCTCCATCATGGTGATTTAACCGATGCCACCTGCCTGATCCGGATTATTCAGCAGGTGCAACCGGATGAAATTTACAATTTGGCGGCGCAAAGTCATGTTGCAGTGTCGTTTGAAGAACCGGAATACACGGCTAATTCCGATGCCCTCGGGGCGTTGCGTATTTTAGAAGCGCTGCGGATTCTCGGCTTGGAGCGCAAAACTCGGTTTTATCAAGCCAGCACCTCGGAGCTGTATGGCCTGGTGCAGGAAATTCCCCAGACCGAAACCACGCCGTTTTATCCGCGTTCGCCTTATGCCGTGGCTAAGTTGTATGCGTACTGGATTACGGTGAATTATCGGGAAGCCTACGGGATTTACGC
>PWUP01000344.1 GCA_003562535.1 Gammaproteobacteria bacterium
ATGGCACCCCACAAACGGTTATGGTGTTTGTCTGTTTAGACCATGAGGATGTGCGCTTAGTGCGTTTAAACTCAGTTATTTACTTTTCTTGACAGACAGTTAGCGCAAACGGTGCTGCGCATAACGTCCTAATAACAACAGTACCGTGATGATAAACAGCGGGGCTAAAATACGTGGATCTAATGGGTCTTCACCGAGACCGGTTTGGACTAAACTCTGTACTGCGCTGGCATAGACCGCCCATTTAATCCCCAAACCGATCACGGCGGCTAACACAAAACGCAGCAGATTGAGTCGCAGAGCGCCTGCAGTATAGTTGACCACTGAATGGGGAAAACCCGGCAATATCCGCAAAGCCAATTGAGTCAGGAGGTCACTGTGCTGGCTGAGCAGACGTTTGAGTTTGCCGTCTTGGGCATCGGGACGCCATGTCTGACCCAGCCATGCAGAAATCCCATAAGCCCCCAACGCGCCCAGGGTGCTGCCAGTGGTCAGGATTAACGTCGCCGCTAAAGGCTCGAAAAACGGCGCCACCATCCACAACAGCAATGTGCCGGGCAGGGCTAAGGCCAGCAGCAGGGCTTGTGTGGTAATGAGTAACGGTATTGCGGCAGGGTGCTGTGTCAGTTCTTGACCCCATTCAATGAGTTCGGCCAGCGCAAAAGGCTGCCAAGCTGCCAGTGCAAAGCCCAGCAACACCAAACCGAATAGCGCCGCTAGCCGCCAGCGTTGTGAGCGCGTAGTGTCATCCAGATGGGGCGTCATGACGGGTAAGGATAGCGAGCTTTGCTGACGATAGCAAACCATAGAGCGGTGCAGTGGTACAATCTTTAACCTAAAAATTACCACCTATCACCGGAGTGACTCTGTGAACGTGCGCATTGGTTTACTACTCAGTGTATTATCGGCTGTGCTGCTAATGCCCGCCGTTGCTATGGCGCAAGAGGTGCGCTTACGCTACGCGCATTTTATGCCGCCCACGGCTTGGCAGAATCAGGTCTTATTTGCTGATTGGGCCGATTCGGTTCATGCCGCTTCTGATGGGCGCATCCGGGTGAATATTTTTCCCGCCCAGACGCTGGGCCGCGCCCAAGCCGGTTACGACAATGCCCGTACCGGTATCGCGGAAATTGTCTGGACGGTGCAGGGTTATACGGCCAATCGGTTTCCTTTAAGTCAGATTGTTGAGTTACCGGGGCTGTTCACTACGGCTGAGGAAGGCTCATGTGCGTTCCAGAAGTTATATGACAGCGGCGCTTTGGATGCGGAATACACCGAGACCCAAGTGTTATTCGTGCATGTTCACGGTCCAGGTCATCTGCATGTCCGTGGTCGGGCAGTGACTCAGCTCGACGATTTGCGCGGCTTGAAAATTCGCCAGCCCACAGCCGTGATTGGCCGTTTGCTGTCGGAACTCGGTGCCGAGCCGGTCGGTATGCCTGCGCCCCAGATTTATGAAAGCACTCAGCGGGGCATCATTGACGGCTTTTTGCTGCCCTGGGAAGCCGTTGAGGGGTTTCGGGTGCATGAAGTGGCCGATCAGCACACTGAGGTGGGGTTTTATTCCCTAGCCTTTGTCGCCACCATGAACCGTGCGGCTTATGAGCGCCTGCCGGCTGATTTGCGCCAGGTCATTGATGACCATTCAGGCTTGGAGTGGGCGCTGATCGCCGGTCGCGGATTCGATGCGGCGGATCAGTCAGGACGTGCAGTCGCCGAGCGCAGCGGTACCCTGCATCGCATTGATCCGGCTGATCAGGCGCAATGGGATGCGGCTGCTGAGCGGGCAACCGAGACGTATCTCAATGAGCTGGAAGCGCGTGGCCTGCCCGCACGCCAGACTTACGCGGCGTTTTTGGATTATGTGGCGGAGTGTCGGGAGTAGGGTTAAGGTTTTTATATCTCGTTCCCACGCTCCTGCGTGGGAATGCATACGGAGCTCACTCATGGGCAACCTTGTAGGGTGGGCACGGGGTGCCCACCCTACGGAACTTAAGCTCCCTCTCCCTTTGGGAGAGGGTTGGGGTGAGGGGCTTTGAATCAAAAGCTTACCCCCTCATCCTAGCCCTCTCCCCCATAAATGGGGGAGAGGGAACTGAATGATTACGGCGAAGTTCGATAATCTACCGGTCGAATTTCTCACTAAGCTTAGGCGCGAGGTGGAAAATGGATAAAGAGATGGAACAGTTTCAGAATGATCTGCGCTATTGCTCACCCCGAGGTGCTGCGTGAGCTGGCGGCATAATACCCGTATTAGATACCAAGTATTCAATCGAATTAATGCCCGTATTCGCCATTATGTGCTGGCAGGATTTGACCTGCTGGCGGCATTGGCACTGACTGCCCTGCTGGCCGTGGTCTCGGCCAGTATTATCACGCGCCTGTTGTTCGATCTGTCAGCCGGGCGGATTAATCTGCTGTTTTCCGGCGCGATTGAAATCGCCAGTTATGCCCTATTAGTGGCTATCTTTGCGGCTCTGCCGCGCGCGGTACCGGCAGGACTGGTGAAAGTCGATGTATTGATCGGCGCGGAGTCACGGCGCTGGAGCCGTTGGCTGGATCATTTCTGGTTGCTGGTGTTGGCCGGATTTGCCGGGGTGCTGGCCTGGCGCTATGCCTTATACACGCTGTTGAGTCTGCGCCGAGGCGATGCCACTCAAGATTTACAACTCCCCTTGTACGGATTTTTTGGCTATGTGAGTGTGGCCTGTGCCGGATTAGCCGTGATGGCCTTGTGGGTGGCGCTGAGTCGCGAGTCGGAGTCATGACACCAGAGTGGGTCGGCCTGCTGGCCATTGTGGCGCTGCTGGTGCTGATTATCCTGCGCTGTCCAATTGCCTTGGCCATGATACTGGCGGGTTTCACGGGGTTCGCCGTGATCGTCGGATTAGGGCCGGCGCTGGCCGTGCTGGAAAATGCCCCGTTCGAAGTC
>PWUP01000317.1 GCA_003562535.1 Gammaproteobacteria bacterium
GTTTTTCACAAAAGCATAAAATACGGCAACATCCAACTGCTCAGGCGTCAACTCGGCCATTTTGCGCAGGGCCTTTGATGGATTCCAAGCGGGTTTATAAGGTCGGTTTGATAACCGCGTTTGGGCTGTCTCTATAGCCGCTCGCATGAAAATGACTTAACTCGATTGCGGCTAGGTGTTTTAATACGACACAGAGTAAACTTATAACCTCTTATCCTGTGCAGACAGGTTACACCAAAGGCATTTACCGTCGGAGTACGATATGAGCGAACGTCCTTTTCGAATTCTTGGCCTACAACAAATTGCGATTGGCGGCCCCGATAAAACCCGCCTGCGGCGGTTGTGGATCGATACCTTGGGTCTGGATCTGGAGCACAGTTTTCAAAGCGAGCGCGAAAATGTCGATGAAGACATCGCCATTCTCGGCAGCGGTGCCCATCGTCTAGAAGTTGATTTGATGCAGCCGCTGGACCCCGAGCGTAAACCTCGGGTTGATCAACCGCCGCTGAATCATATCGGCTTGTGGGTGGACGATTTGCCTAAAGCAGTGGAATGGTTAAGCGCCCAAGGGATGCGTTTTGCCCCTGGAGGGATTCGTAAGGGTGCCTCTGGTCATGATATTTGCTTTGTGCATCCGCGTGGTAACGAAGACGCCCCGATCAGCGGTGAAGGGGTATTGATTGAGCTGGTGCAAGCACCACCCGAGGTCATTGCCGCGTTGAGTTAACGGTTATGCGTCTTGACCGTTACCTCAGTCATGCGACTGGACTGTCGCGTAAACAAGCACGGGAGTTGATTAAATCAGGGGTCGTGTGTGTTAATGGCGCGGTCACTGTGGATTGTGGCCGTGCGGTCGACGCTGAGCAGCAGGTGAGTTGCTCGGGGTCTGACATTGCGGCCCCTGCCCCACGCTATTTCATGGTGCACAAACCCGCAGGCTATATTTGTGCCACCAAGAACGAGGCACACCCTAGTGTGTTGCAACTGCTTGCTGAACCCCGCAGTGAGCAGTTACAAATCGCCGGACGGTTGGATGTGGACGCCACTGGCTTGGTACTGATCACCGACGATGGCCAGTGGAATCACCGCATTACCTCGCCCCGCAGCCGCTGCCCTAAAACCTATCATTTGAGCTTGGCGGAACCGCTGTCGCTGGACGCCGTCCAGCAGCTTGAACGCGGGGTTTGGCTGCGTCACGAGCAACGGCGGTGTTTGCCCGCCACCGTCCACACCGAGGATGCTCGACACATCCAGTTGACCGTGGTCGAAGGGCGTTATCATCAGGTGAAACGCATGTTGGCGGCTGTTGGCAACCGAGTCCTCACCCTGCATCGCCAGCGCATCGGCACCATTCCGCTTGACCCGATGCTGCAAGCAGGCGATTATCGCCCTCTGCAGCCCACTGAAATTGAAACTATTATAAGCGCACAATCATGAAATGGACCACTCAAACCATCCGCCGCTTAGGGCGGTGTAGCCTAGCCCTGAGCCTACTACTATTCATAGTGGCGACACCGGCTATTGCCGGCGAAAACTGCCTGGGTTCTCCTCACTGGATCAGCACCCCTACCGGTCGGTATATTAACCACACGCATATTTTTTGTGGCGAATTAAACCGCCGGGGGCGCTTGGTGGGTTTTCATTCGCGGCCTCAAGGGGAAAACCCCTCGACGGTGCTGGATTTTAACATCACCCAACCCGCTAACCGTCAGGGTATTTATGCCGGGCGTTGGACGTACAGCGGCACCACTCGGGATAATAAGTTTTCTACTCTGTTTCCAGATCATTGCAGCGAACAACAGGTGATCCACTCGATAGCCTATGCGGAGGCTCAGCGGGTCGCATGTCCTGCTGGTGCGCCTCATTGGGCGTGGTGTGGCCCGAATCGTCCTGCGGATGCCGAACATGACAGCCGCTTCTGCCAGGCTAAGGACGGTTCGAGTTATATGATTGCTGGAGCCAGCTTGACTGATGGCCGGATAAACACCGCGTTTCCATTACGTTGAACACGATGACGACAAAAACTCCCTGGGATTGGTCTGTCTGGACACAAAGCAGCCCGGCTCACCGTCGGGTGCTGGAATTTTTGACCCTAGACCTGCAAAACAGCCCAGAAAGTGTGCAAGAACTGCTTCAAGCCATTGCTGCCGTCGAAACGGGGCAACAGCCGCAGTACACTCGCTCAGGTAATGCCTATTATGTGCAGATATCCCTCGAACAGGTGAGCATTGAAAATCTGCTCATCGACGATGAGTCGGTAGAGGCCATCCCCTTAGACGAATTTAAGGGTGCCGTTTTAGCGTGGTCGTGCCGTAATCCTTAACCATAAGCCGAAATTCGCGTGCAAGGACTGTGGTCGGCAATATGTTGAGAATCAGAAGAATCGAATCAGTAACGATCAAAAGGAGAGGATTGATAAACGGTTGCTAGAACGTATTCCACTGTCTGGTATATACCGCGCAGTGGCATAAACTATGATTTATCGAAGGACTGAAAGTGTAACGTCAGCAAGGTATCCAGTTCCTGTTGGTAGGTCGTGTGAGTCTGTTCCAAACAGCGGGTAATGGCCACTTTGAACGTCTGCAAGTTGTCGTAGTAGATCGAATAGAGACATTGTCGTTTGACAAATTTCCATAGCCGCTCGATCAACAGGATGGTGATAGCGTTCATGATCCAGCGCCTAGGCTTCGGAATCACTCAATTCAAGTCGGATCATTGATGGTCTACCGATCATAGCTTATTTGGCCTCGGTATATCCAAACTACCGCTATTTGGAAATTACCATTGATTGCGAGGCTCAGTATAGCCATCAAACTGATGGCCGATACCGATAGGGTAATAGTAGTAATCACGCCGTTCTTGTGTCCAAGGAACAGAGTGAATAGCTATAGCACCACCCTCTGCATACAGTTGAGCAGA
>PWUP01000003.1 GCA_003562535.1 Gammaproteobacteria bacterium
CCATGATACTGGTGGGTTTCACGGGGTTCGCCGTGATCGTCGGATTAGGGCCGGCGCTGGCCGTGCTGGAAAATGCCCCGTTCGAAGTCGCCAGCACCTACTCTTTTACCATGATCCCGCTGTTTATTCTGATGGGGAGTTTTGCCGCGCGGGCCGGACTCTCTGCGGATTTATTTACCGCTGCCCGTAGCCTGCTGCGCGGTTGGAACGGTGGGCTGGCTTTGGCGGCAGTGACGGCCTGCGGTGGCTTTTCCGCTGTATCCGGTTCTTCGCTGGCGACGGCGGCTACCATGACCCGCGTGGCGTTGCCGGAAATGCAGGCTCAGGGCTACAGTCCGCGTCTGGCCGCAGGTTCACTGGCTGCGGGTGGCACCTTGGGGATTATGATTCCCCCGAGCATTGCCCTATTGCTGTATGCGCTGATGACCGAGCAATCGGTAGCCACTTTATTCATCGCCGGGATTGTTCCTGGTGTATTGGCCTATAGTTTGTATGTGCTGACCATCATGATTCTCGTGTGGTGGCGTCCCGAGTTGGGTGGGCAGCCGAGTGCCGATGACACCCCCGGCGCTCACGCCTTAGTACGCGCTGTACCGGTGTTGGTATTATTTCTGCTGGTAATGGGTGGGCTGTACAGTGGGGTGTTTACGCCGACAGAAGCCGCCGGTGCAGGTGCTTGTTTGGCGCTGTTATTTGCCTTAGTGCGCGGTATGGGCTGGAGTGAATTTAAAGCCGCTCTGCATGAGACTTTACGCATTTCAGCGGCGATTTTTTTGATCTTAATCGGTGCAGAAGTTTTCGGGTATCTGTTATCCGTCTCACAAATCACTTGGCAACTGGTTGATGCCGTGCGGGCTATGGGCTTAGAACCGTGGCAGGTATTGGTGCTGATTTTGCTGTTTTTTGTGCTCTTCGGCTGTATTATGGACAGTCTGGCCATGATTTTGCTGACCGTGCCGCTGCTGTACCCCTTGATTATCGACAGCGGTTTTGATCCGATCTGGTTTGGTATTATCGCTGTGGTCACCGTAGAATTAGGGCTGATCACCCCGCCGGTGGGTATGAATCTATTTGTCATCCGCAGCGTTGCCCCTGAGCTACCGTTAAAAACGATTTTTCTCGGCACGCTACCGTTTGTGCTGGCCGATCTCGTGCGTCTGGCGCTGCTGGTGGCCATGCCGGCGCTGGTATTATGGTTACCCACCCGACTGGGCATGATCTGAGCGGTCACTTTTTTGTCGATGGAACTAGCTAACTGATGTCAAACACTTTACTTGCGCATGAAGTCTCGCGCCGCCGGACTTTTGCAATTATTTCCCACCCCGATGCGGGTAAAACCACTGTCACCGAAAAACTGCTGTTATATGGCGGAGCGATTCAGCTTGCGGGGACGGTTAAAGGCCGTAAAGCGGCGCGTCATGCGACCTCGGACTGGATGGAGCTGGAAAAACAGCGCGGGATTTCCGTCACCTCGTCGGTGATGCAGTTCCCCTATAAAGAGTGCATTATCAATCTGCTGGATACCCCCGGTCACCAAGATTTCTCCGAGGACACCTATCGCACCCTGACGGCGGTGGATTCTGCCCTCATGGTGATTGATGTGGCCAAGGGGGTTGAGGAACGCACCATTAAACTCATGGAGGTGTGTCGGCTGCGGGATACCCCGATTATGACCTTTATCAATAAACTCGACCGCGAAGGGCGAGAAGCCATCGAGCTACTGGATGAAGTCGAGTCGGTGCTTGATATTCAGTGTGCCCCCGTCACCTGGCCTATTGGCATGGGCAAACGCTTTAAAGGGGTGTACCACATCAAGCGTGACACGGTACACTTGTTTTCACCCACTCATGGGGGCACCATGCAGCAAGGGGAAGTGATCCAAGGCTTGGATAATCCGCGTCTCGATCAATTGCTCGGCGGTCAGGCGCAGGAATTGCGCGATGAGTTGGAACTGGTGGTGGGGGCTTCGCATGAATTTGATCTGGCTGAATACCTCGCCGGACGCCAGACGCCGGTGTTTTTTGGCTCGGCGATTAATAATTTTGGCATTCAGGAATTATTAGACGATTTCGTGGCTCATGCTCCCCCGCCGCGGTCTATGCCGACTGACAGCCGTGAAGTTGTCCCCACAGAAGCGGCATTTTCTGGATTTGTATTTAAAATCCAGGCCAATATGGACCCTCAGCACCGAGATCGCGTCGCGTTTGTGCGGATTTGTTCGGGAACCTTTACCAAAGGCTGTAAGTTGCAGCATGTGCGTATTGGCCGCGAAGTCCGCATTGCGGATGCGCTGACGTTCATGGCCGGTGACCGGGAGCATGCCGACCAGGCGTATCCGGGCGATATCATCGGCCTGCATAATCATGGCACGATTCGCATCGGTGACACCTTTACCCAAGGCGAGTCGCTGGCGTTCACCGGCATTCCCAATTTCGCCCCGGAATTATTTCGCCGCGCCCAACTGCGTGATCCGTTAAAGATGAAACAATTGCAGAAAGGGTTGCAGCAACTGTGCGAAGAGGGAGCCACTCAGTTGTTTAAGCCGTTGACCAGTAATGATTTGATTCTGGGTGCGGTGGGTATACTGCAATTTGATGTAGTCGCGCATCGCTTAAAGACGGAATATAACGTCGATGCCTCATTTGAAAACGTGTCGGTGCAAACGGCTCGTTGGGTGAGCTGCGCAGATAGCCGTCAATTGGAGCAGTTCAAAGACAAGGCGCTGGCGAATCTGGCCATCGATCATGGTGGTGAACTGGTGTACATCGCTCCGACACGGGTTAATTTACAAATGACTATGGAGCGCTGGCCGGAGATCCAGTTCAAGGCGACTCGGGAATTAATGAGCTATACGCCCTGATTGATAACCAGACCCATGATCAGCGTTCAGCCCCCTCCCCCCAACCCTCTCCCAA
>PWUP01000205.1 GCA_003562535.1 Gammaproteobacteria bacterium
AACACAGCATCGGTGCCAGGCTCAGCGCCACCAGACTGGAAAAGGCCACCGCAGCGGCGAGAATAAAGCCAAACTCGGTGAACAAGCGCCCCACATTACCCTGCATAAACGAAATGGGCACAAAGACAGCAATCAGCGACAACGTGGTCGCAATAATGGCAAACGCTACCTGTCGCGCCCCATTGTAAGCCGCCAGCAATGGGGGTTCGCCCTCTTCGATGCGGCGTTGAATATTTTCCAGCATGACGATGGCGTCATCCACCACCAGCCCTACCGCCAGCACTAAAGCCAGTAGGGTTAAGACATTAATCGAAAAACCCAAGGCCGCCATGACGGTAAACGCACCGATCAGCGCAACCGGAATGGTGACTGCCGGTACCAGGGTGGCCCGCAGACTGCGCAGAAAAACAAAAATCACCAAAATCACCAGCGCAATGGCTAGGGCTAGGGCGCGGATCACTTCGCTGATGGCTTCGCGGATAAACACCGATTCATCGTAGGCGATTTCGATGTTCAGCCCTTCAGGCAGTCCGGCAACAATCAGGGCCAGTTCTTCCTGAACCCGGTCTGAGACCTCGATGATATTCGATTGTGATTGGCGCACAATACCCAAACCCACGGCATTACGGCCATTGGCACGCAGAATGGTGCGCTCGTCGGCGCTGGCGCGTTCTACCGTGGCGATTTCCCCCAGCAGCACTTGATAATCCGGCGTCCGCTGTACCACCAGTTGGCGGAATTCTTCGGGATGACGCAGCCGCGTATCGGTGCGCACGGTCAGCTCGCGGGTGACGCTTTCAATCCGGCCGGCAGGCAATTCCACATTGCCGCGCCGCAAGGCCGATTCGACATCCTCCACCGTGAGTTGACGTGCCGCCATGGCCTTACGATCCAGCCAGATACGCATAGCGTAACGCCGTTGCCCCCCGATCATGATACTGGCGACCCCGTCAATCACCGAGAGGCGATCGACCAGAAACCGCTCGGCGTAGTCGCTCATTTCCAGAGGCGAAAAGGTGTCGCTGGTCATCGGCAACCACATCATTGGCCGAGCGTCGGCATCGGTTTTTTGCACCACCGGCGCATCGGCCTCATCCGGCAGACGGTTAACGACTCGACTCACCGCATCACGGACATCATTAGCCGCCGCATCGACATCCCGGGATAACTGAAACTCAATGGTGGTCTGACCTCGCCCGTCACGGCTTTCCGAGACGATGCTGCGTACCCCGTCCACTCCGCTGATGGCGGCCTCAATCACTTCGGTGATTTCGGTATCGATGATTTCCGGCGTCGCACCCGTGTATTGCGTGGTCACCGAGATGACTGGTGGATCAATATTGGGGTATTCGCGTACAGGCAAATCAAACATTGAGGCCAAACCCAGCACCACAATCAGCAAACTGATCACGGTCGCCAGCACCGGGCGTTTAACAGACATATCGGATAACACCATGAGGGTTCTCCCGCTTACTGCGCGTTGCTGGATGGCATGGGCTGTTCATTGCGGATGCGGATCGCTGCACCATCGCGCAGCCGATGCACTCCGGCAATCACCACCGACTCAGCAGCGGCCAAGCCACTGCGGATTTCAACCTCACCGCGCCTCCGCTGGCCAAGCTGGACTTGTTGCCGCTCGACTCGGTTGTCCGCAACCCGAAACACATAATGGCGCTCGCCCTCGGAGACCACCGCCTCTTCGGGCACGACAACCGCTTGACGTTCGCTGAGCGTTAACTCCACCCGCAAAAACATTCCGGGCTTCAATCTGCCGTTTTCATTGGGAAATTCAGCTTGCACCCGAATGGCGCGCGTGGTGGGATCAATACGGGTGTCAATGCGGTTAATTTCACCGGCAAAGGGATGCTCCGGAAAGGCCGCACTGGTAGCCAGCACCCCTAAACCTAATGTGAGGCGATCCAAAAATCGCTCGGGCACCGAAAAATCAATGCGTAAGGTGCTGATGTCGTCTAATGTGGTGATGCGGCGGTTGGGTTCAACAAAGGCCCCTAAACTCACGTCACGCAAACCGACCACGCCCTCGAAGGGGGCCACGATGACATGATTTTGCAAACGCACTTGAATCACCGCACTGCGGGCTTCGGCAGCGTCAACCGTGGCGCTGAGTTCATCCACCTGGGCTTGCGATACAGTGTTAGACTGCAACATGGTGCGGGCGCGATTCAATTGACGACGGGACTCGGCCAGTTGGGCATTGGCTTCCCGCAGCTCGGCCTGCTCGCGGGCACTATCCAATTCAACCAACACCTGCCCGGTTTCGACCTGCTGCCCTTCATGAAAATGAATGGCGGCAATCCGTCCGGCAAGCTGAGCCACAACCTCGATGCTTTCGCGCGCGCGAGCGGTGCCGACCGCTTCGAGCCGATCCTGTAAAGCTTCGAGCCGCGCATGGGTGATATCGACCGGTGTCGGCGGTGGCCCCCCTGGTCCTGCGGCGCTCGGTGCAGAATCGCTGACCGGTTGCCAAACATACCAGCCATAGACTGCGCCTCCAATCAATCCAGCAGTCACCAAGAGTTGCAGTAATAGGCGTTTCATCAGTTGATCCAGAGCAGCGGTGGGTACGGTAGACATTAAGCGGTGAAACCGACGCCTGCAGAAAAAGTCACTACGCGGTTAAGTCAATTTTTAGAGGTAGTATACTTTACGCAATGCTGTCGACCAGACGCTTAGTGGAATTTGCTTTTTGAGTCATTGGTTGATGTTTAAAAGTTGAGCATCGCGTTACACTAAGTCCGTGTACATTCGTATCTTAGCATTTTAAGGAGTTTTGGGCATCATGGGTATGCAATTTGACCAGTTAGATGATCTCGTTTGCGCCCGTCTCAGTGGTCGCTTAGACAGCAATAACGCAGCAGTGGTGGAACAAGCCTTACTAGAGCGTATTCAAGAAGGTCATTCACGACTCGTCATTGATTTAACCGACCTAAACTACATCTCTAGCGCCGGTTTGCGAGTTTTCCTATTAGTTGCTAAACGATTACGTCAACAACAAGGAAAATTAAGCCTTTGCAATATGCCACGAACCATAAAGCAGGTGTTTGAAATAAGTGGGTTTACCGCGATTCTAAAGGTATGCGACAATTTTGATAACGCTTGTGCGGCAGTTAGGCAATAATTGCTTACCATCAGCGCAGCCATTTCACAGACTACTGATATTTATAGCCGTTTGCCTTGATTACCGGCTACAATGTCGGGCAACGCTGCGCTTTTGCCCGACCTACCGTTGTTTTACGGTAATCAGCTTGAATGGCTATAAGAGCTTACATGATGGTGCCGAGGAGAGGACTTGAACCTCCACGGGGTTGCCCCCACTGGCACCTGAAGCCAGCGCGTCTACCAATTCCGCCACCTCGGCATGAGGTCCGATACAGGACGCATCGGTTGCGAGTCAAGAATGATACGATGAGCGGCAGATTTCGTCAATCATTCTAATTGACTTTTCCACGAACTCAATTTTTTGGATAACTTATGGCAAAAACCCGAACCCGTGCGCCATCACGCAACCGTGATTGGCGTTCTCAGGATCCGCATTATAAAAGGGAATCTGCGAATTACCCCAACCCCGTACCCAGTCGCGAGTTTATTCTCAGTTACTTGAGTCAACGCGGAATGACATTAAGTTGCCAAGCACTGTGTAAAGCATGGCAGTTAAATGAGCTGGAATCTGAAGTATTAGCCTACCGTCTCAAAGCGATGGTGCGCGATGGGCAACTGGTACTTAACCGTCGGCAAGGTTATGGTATTCCCGCTAAAATGGATTTAATCAAGGGGCGGGTCATCGGCCATGCCGACGGTCATGGCTTTTTACGGCCTGAAGACGGCAGCGGGGATTTATACATTCCGCCCCGCCACATGCGCCCCTTGCTGCATGGAGATCGCATTGTCGCTCATATTCGTGGGATTGACCGGCGCGGCCGACGAGAAGCCGCCTTAGTTGAAATCTTAGAGCGCCATACGCAGCGGCTAGTGGGTCGCTATTTCCAAGAAAGCGGCATCGGTTTTGTCATTGCGGATAATCAGCGCATCCACCATGAAATTGCCATTCCGCCCGAGCACCACGGCGGCGCTCGCCCCGGTCAGATTGTCGTCGTCGAATTGTTAGAACAACCCAGCAAGCATAATCCACCCATTGGTCGGGTGCGCGAGATACTGGGCGAGCACATGGCCCCCGGCATGGAAGTACAAATCGCGCTGTACAGCCATGACATTCCCTTTGAATGGCCACAAGCCGCATTGGATCAGGCCGATCACCACCCACAAACCGTGCCTGAGGCGGCTAAACAAGGGCGTTTGGATGTGCGCACCACGCCGTTGGTGACTATTGACGGCGCGACGGCGCGTGATTTTGACGACGCCGTGTACTGCGAGCGCCGAGGTGATAATTGGTATTTGCTGGTCGCCATTGCCGATGTGGCGGAGTATGTTCAACCGCACAGCGCCCTCGATCAAGAGGCACAGAAACGCGGCACCTCGGTGTATTTCCCCGACCGAGTCATTCCTATGCTGCCCGAAGCCTTATCCAATGGCTTGTGCTCGCTGAATCCGCAAGTGGATCGACTGTGTCTGGTGGCTCAGCTCACCATTAATCGCGATGGCAAAATCATCCGCTCACGCTTTCGTGAGGCGGTGATGCGTTCTCATGCGCGGCTGACTTATGACACGGTAGCCGCAATGGTGGTGGATCATGACCCTGAAGTACGCCGCCAGCATCCGAGTTTAGTGGCTCATTTAGATCAACTTTATACGTTATACCAGGTGTTGCGCCAAGCCCGCGAACGCCGCCATGCCATCGACTTCGATACTCAAGAAACGGTGATCGAGTACAACCCCGAACGCAAAATCGAGCGGATTATCCCCAGCGAACGCAACGACGCCCATCGGTTAATTGAAGAGTGCATGATTGCCGCTAATGTCGCTGCGGCGCGGTTTTTGTTGCGTCATCGGATGCCGACGCTGTATCGCGTCCATGAAGGCCCCAGCCTAGACCGCTTGGAAAAGCTGCGCGGGGTATTGGGCGAGCTGGGGTTAACACTCGGCGGGGGCGATAAACCGCGTCCTGGCGATTATGCCACGTTGCTGAACAGCATCCGCGAACGTGCCGATCATCATCTGATCCAGACCATGCTGCTGCGCACCTTAGCTCAGGCGGTTTATACCCCAGACAACCAGGGGCATTTTGGGTTGGCTTTGGACGCTTATGCCCACTTTACCTCACCGATTCGCCGCTATCCGGATTTGCTGGTACACCGAGCGATTCGCCATGTCTTAGGCGGTGGTAAGGCCAAAGATTTCATTTACACCGCTGAAGCGATGGTCAGTCTGGGCGATCATACCTCGATGACCGAGCGCCGGGCGGATGATGCCACCCGCGACGCCATTGAATGGCTGAAATGTGAGTTTATGCTGGACAAAGTCGGTGACACATTCAGCGGCACCATCAGCGGGGTGATGCCCTTTGGGTTATTCGTCTCGTTGGATGAGGTATTCGTTGAGGGGTTGATTCATGTCACAGCACTCAGCAATGATTATTACCATTTCGATCCAGCCGGTCAGCGCTTATACGGTGAGCGCAGTGGCATGACCTACCGTTTAGGGGATCGACTGCGGGTTAAGGTTGCACGGGTCGATCTGGACGAACGCAAGATTGATTTTGATCCGTTATTTGAGTCGCGAAAACCCAAGAAAAAACGTGCTCAGCGCCGATGAATACCGAATTGATTTATGGCCTGCATGCGGTGACTGCGGCTTTACGTCATCACCCCCAACAGGTGCAGTCACTGTGGTTAGCCGGACACAATCCGCGTCTGCGAGCTATAGCGGAGATGGCGGCTGAACGGGGCATTACAGTGCAGCAGGTGTCCCGCCAAGAACTTGACCGGCTAAGCCATAGCAACCGCCATCAGGGGGTAGTTGCGCAACTTCAGGTCGTCGCCTCCAGTCTTTCAGAAGCGGATCTGCCGCAGGTGTTAACGGCAGCCCAGCCTACACCGTTGTTACTGGTACTGGATGGGATTCAAGACCCGCATAATCTTGGGGCCTGTTTGCGCACGGCTGAAGCCGCCGGAGTCCAAGCCGTGATGATACCGGCTGATCGGGCCGTGGGCCTCACCGCCAGCGTGCGTAAAGTCGCCGCCGGAGCTGCTGAAACGGTGCCATTGGTCACCGTCACTAATTTAGCGCGAGCATTGCGCCAGTTACAGCAGGCCGGGGTTTGGCTGATTGGAGCCGCCGAGGACGCCCCCAACAGTCTTTATGAGGCCGATCTCACCGGCTCTGTAGCGGTAGTGCTCGGTGCTGAGGATAAGGGGCTACGACGTTTGACCCGCGAACACTGTGATCAACTGGTGCGTATTCCTATGGCGGGTCAAGTCGCCAGCCTGAATGTATCGGTGGCTACGGGTGTGGTGCTGTTTGAAGCAGTACGGCAAAGAAAGCTTGCTGGTACACATAAAAAGCCGCTATAATTGTCGGCTTTTCTACTCCTTGCCTCACCACAATGTGTGGGAGGCTTCATACCATCCATAAGGAGCTGCAATGCGCCATTATGAAGTTGTGTTTATGGTTCACCCTGATCAGAGTGAACAAGTCCCCGCCATGATCGAACGTTACCGCAGTATGATCGAGACCGATGGCGGTAATCTGCACCGTCTCGAAGACTGGGGGCGGCGGCAGTTGGCTTATCCCATTCAAAAACTGCATAAAGCCCACTATGTACTGATGAATATCGAGTGCAGTCAAGAGGCTTTGGACGAACTGGAAAGCGCGTTTCGGTTTAACGATGCGGTATTGCGGCGTCTGATCATACAACGTCCTGGACCAGATACCGATATTTCACCACTGGCCAAAACCAAAGACGAGCATGAGCAACTTGATGACGACGATGATGATGACGACAATCGTCACGATAACGACGATGACGACGTTGAACACACCACGCCTGAGGAGTCTACTCGTCCAACCAGTGAGCCGATAAGCCACACCTGATCACCTGATTATTCGTGCAAACTTGTGGACAACCACGTCTTGTTTGGCGGTGTCGTTAACCGCATCAGTGATACGCGGTATTCGCCTGCGGGCGTACCCATTACCCGCTTAACGCTGGATCACCGTTCTGCCCAAACAGAAGCGGGTTTACCCCGCGAAGCACGTTGTCGTTTGTCCGTATTGGTGTGTGGCGCTGAGCTGCAACCGCTTGTGCAATGCCTAGCGCCCGGTCATCCCGTCCGGGTACACGGGTTTTTGAGCCGGGCGAATCATCGTCACGGCGAGTTGCAATTGGTGTTGCACGCCACTGCTGTAGAACCATTGATTATTGAAGAGGACTGATATGGCTCGTTATTTCCGCCGCAGAAAATTTTGCCGTTTTACTGCCGAAGATGTGCAAGAAATTGACTATAAAGATATTGCCACGTTGAAAAATTTTATCACGGAAACCGGTAAAATTGTCCCCAGCCGCATCACCGGTACTAAGGCTCGGTATCAGCGCCAGTTAGCGACCGCGATTAAACGCGCCCGTTATCTTGCTTTACTGCCCTATTGCGATCGCCACTGATGTGATCTGATGCGTGGGCTTGCCAATTTTGTCATGCGCGGTACCCCTCAAGCGGCTGCTGTTGCCGCTGGGTTTGGGGTATTGTCCTTCCTATTGCCACCGATGGTGTTGTTAAGCGGAGCCGCCATCGCTTTAGTCACCTTACGTCGCGGGCCACAGTACGGTCTTAACTTATTGCTGGTTGCGACCGTGGCCTGTGGCATGCTAGCTTGGTTGCTCGTGGGCGCTCCAACCCCCGGGTTGGCCCTGAGCATGGTGTACTGGGCACCGCTGTTACTGCTTGGCGTTATACTGCGCAACACCGTTTCTTTAGCCTTCACCCTAAAGATGATGGTGCTCATGGGTTTTGTGGTGCTGATGATGACCTACCTGTTGTTTGGCAATCCAGAAATTTGGTGGACTGAGATGACTCGGAACATGCTGCGCCAGATGAATGATGCGGGTATGTTCCCAGATCCTGAGGTTGCCCCAGCACTGGCTGAGTTTTTCCGGACTTGGGCGGTATTAGCCCCTGGCCAGCTCATTTTTTCCGCCTTGCTAGCCATCGTGCTCGGCTTGCTGTTGGGGCGCTGGTGGCAAGCACTGCTGTATAATCCGGGGGGGTTTCAGCAGGAGTTCCATAACCTGAGGTTGGGGCAGATAGCGGCTATGGTTATGGCCACTTTACTGCTGCTGTCCTTATTGCTCGGGCACTCTCAGCCTTGGATTGTTAACTTGACCCTGATAGCCGGTCTGATTTATTTACTTCAGGGTTTGGCCATTATCCATGGTTTAGTCGGTCAAGCGGGATTAAGCACCGCTTGGCTGGTTGCGTTCTACGTCGCTTTACTGTTTATTTTGCCTCTCTGGCAATTTCTACTGCTGTTCGCGGTTGCGGACACTTGGATCGATGTGCGCGCTCGGCTTCGGCCTAGAAGCAACTAAAAAGGCATACGTATTTATTTTTTGGAGTGAGATCTGTGGAAGTCATTTTGCTACAACATGTTGATAATTTGGGTCATCTCGGTGATAAAGTCAAAGTTAAAGCCGGCTATGCCCGCAACTACCTACTGCCGCAAGGGAAAGCGACCCAAGCGAATGAGGCGAATTTAGCCAAATTTGAAGCCCGTCGCGCTGAGTTGGAAAAAGCGGCTAATGAAGCCTTAGCTGATGCTCAACAGCGCTGTCAGGCGCTAGAAAACACTGTCGTCACGATCGCCGCCAATGCGGCGGGCGAAGGTCGATTGTTCGGTTCGGTGGGGCCGGCGGAAATCGCCGATGCCGTCACAGCAACGGGCACGGCCATCGGCAAGCGTGAGGTACAAATGAGTACCGGTGCCATTCGTCAAACGGGTGAATACGATGTCACCATTCGCCTGCACAGCCAGGTTGAAGTGATTGTTCGGGTTAATGTTATTGCCGCTTAGCCGTGTTGGGGTGCCCAAAATACGGCAACCCAAACAATCCGTTGGAGTGGCTATAACCGGCTGTTGATTTTGTAGGTTGTTAACCCATTTCAATGTAAACTCAACCACGGGTCTTAAGCGCTGTACTGGGTCACGTCCCTGCACGTAGTCTTCCACTTAACTTAAAGTGAAGTTGCTGTATGACGACTTACTCGCCTAGCGAACGCAAGGACGCGGCCGTTGATTCGCTCAAGATCCCCCCCCATTCCACCGATGCGGAACAAGCGGTGCTGGGTGGGTTGCTTTTAGACAACTCGGTTTGGGATCTCGTGGTTGAGTGGATTGTGGTTGATGATTTCTATCACAGCTCTCACCGTACTATTTTTAGCGCCATTCAAGAGCTGGCCGAACGGGGATCACCGTTTGATGTGGTCACCCTGAAGGAATGGTTAGATCGTCGTCATGTGCTCAACGATGTAGGGGGCATGCCGTATCTGGCGCTACTGGCTCGTGACACCCCTAGTGCAGCCAATATCCGTGCTTATGCAGACATTGTGCGTGAGCGTGCCATTCTGCGCCGGCTGCTTACCGTCAGCAGCGATATCGCCAACAGTGCCTACCATCCGCAAGGCCGTTCCAGCCAAGAGCTTTTAGACAAAGCTGAAGAATGGGTCTTTGCCATTGCCAATTCTGATACTCGCCGCCGCGCCGAGTTTGCCAGCATCAGTCAGTTATTGACTAAGGCGGTTGATCGCATTGACAGTTTATTCCAGCTCGATAGCCCGATTACGGGTATACCCACCGGCTGGACGGATTTTGATGAAATGACGGCGGGCTTACAGCGGGGGGATCTGATTATTGTGGCGGGACGACCGTCCATGGGCAAAACGACTTTAGCCATGAATATTGCCCAAAATGTATGCATTAATACCCCCGAACCCGTGGTGGTGTTCAGCATGGAAATGCCCGGCGAACACTTAGCCATGCGGCTGCTGTCATCCTTAGGGCTTATTGATCAACACCGCATTCGCACCGGTAAGCTTGACGACAATGACTGGCCACGCTTGTCCTCAACGCTCGAATTGCTAAACACCGCTCGCTTGTTCATCGATGATTCCTCTGACCTGAGTCCCAGCGATGTACGCACTCGCACCCGCCGTTTGGCCAAAGAACAAGGTCAGCTTGGCTTAGTGATCGTCGATTATATCCAGTTGATGCGGGTCAACGGTTTTAGTGATAACCGCGCCCAAGAAGTGGGCGAAATTTCTCGCAGCTTGAAGGCATTGGCCAAAGAGCTGCATGTGCCGGTTATCGCCCTGTCACAGCTCAACCGCAGCCTAGAACAACGGGCTGACAAACGCCCCATGATGTCCGATTTGCGCGAATCGGGCGCCATCGAACAAGATGCGGATTTAATCTGTTTTATTTACCGTGACGAGGTCTATCACCCGGATAGCAGCGATAAAGGCATGGCTGAGATTATTGTCGGCAAGCAACGCAATGGCCCCATAGGCACGGTTAAACTCACATTCCGCGGGCAATACAATAATTTCGCAAGCTTTGCACCCGACTCCTATGGGGATCACTACCGATGAGCCGACCGATCCATGCCCTGATTCATCTCGATGCCCTGCGGCACAATCTGCGTCATGCCCGCCAGAGGGCCGCGCACAGCCAAGCGATTGCTGTGATCAAGGCGGACGGCTACGGCCACGGGGCGGTACGGGTGGCACACGCCTTAGCCGCCGATGCCACGCTGTTTGCGGTAGCCTCCATAGATGAGGCACGGGTATTGCGTGAAGCGGGCATCACTCGCCCCCTGCTGTTGCTGGAAGGTCCATTTGAAGCCGCTGAGCTGCCGCTATGCGCCGAATGGGGATTGCACATCGTCATCCACCATCGCTGCCAGATTGAGATGCTGGAACGCTGGCAGTCGCCACAAGCGCTGCCGGTGTGGTTAAAACTGGATTCCGGCATGCACCGACTGGGGTTTGCCCTGGAGCAGGCTCATGAGGTCTATCAGCGCTTAGCGAATCTACCGGCGGTCGCTCCAGGTATTCGGCTGATGAGCCACTTTGCCTGTGCCGATGAACGTGACAACCCATTCACCCATCAGCAACTGACGCGACTGCAACAACTCGGCCTGCC
>PWUP01000330.1 GCA_003562535.1 Gammaproteobacteria bacterium
CTGGACTTAGGATCCAGTGGGGCATTCCCATGGAGGTTCAAATCCTCTCGCCCGCACCACTTTATTTTAAGAACACCTTCATTTTTTTCCACTTCAAATAACTTGCTTTAGCCGGTCGTAGATATCTCTGTATAGTTTTTTTGCTTCAGCAGTAGCAATCGGTTCTCTCGCATCATACTGTTGAATGAAGCTGATGTAACCGGTCAATACTTTTGGATGAAAAACGGCCATTAAAAATGGACGTTATTTTCTACAATATGGTATTTCTATGATTAATTCTGTAGCTATCACCACTCATGTTAAATATTTCGCTGTTATGAATCAGCCGGTCTAAAATTGCGGTAGTAATTGCCGTATCACCTAAAAACTCAGCCCACTCCTCAAACCCTTTGTTCGAGGTAATAATAACAGATGTTTGCTGGTAAAAATGCGAGACCAGCTGGTAGAACATATTCGCTTCCTGGCGGTTAACCGGTAAAAAGCCGACCTCGTCGATGATCACCAGCTGCGAACTCATAATCTGTTTTAAGCGCCTTTTGCTTCTGGAAAGCGCCGGTTCAGTTTTTAAAATATCAATCAGCTGATCAAGGGTGACAAAGCTGACCTGGTAACCAATCTGAACTGCTTTAATTCCTAAGCACAAGGCCAGATGAGTCTTCCCGATGCTCGGTGGCCCTAAGAAAAATAGATTAAAGGCTTTTTCAACCCAGCACATATCCATTAAACCTAAAAGCTGCTGCTTGCTCACCGATTGCTGGAAACCGAAATCAAACTCAGCTAAAGTTTTATGCTCCGGGAACCTTGCTCTTTTCATCCTTTTCTTCAGCGAGTTGGCATTACGGACTGCAAGTTCTTCCTTTAACAGCAGGTCAGTAAACTGCAAGGCCGTCAGCTCTTTTTTAAGAGCCTCGGAAAGCAGTTCCTCAAGCTTCTCGCGGGCGCCGGAGAGGCGCAGCTGACCAAGCATAGTTTTTACCTCAAGCAACTGGGCGTTCATCTTGTCCCACCTCCGGCCAGGTGCAGGTAGGCAACCGCCGGGTCGCGTTTTTCAGCCTTTACTTTCATCCAGTCCGGCAACGAAACCGTTTCACTGAGTTCTTTTTGCTCAACTTGCCCCTGTTCCAGCCATCCGGCGATATCCAGGCAGTCGGCGGCACAGTAGAGTTGGCGCTCGAGGCAGTAGCTTAAAGCTTTATGAATAATTTCTTTTGGAAAAAGAGCGGTCATTTTTTGCATAATCAGGTATTGCTCGCGCACATAGCGCGGTTTCTCTAAGCGAATCCCTTCGAGCATCGCCCTGGTTTCAGGCTGGTCACCGATGAGGCTTAAAGTATTTTCAAAGAGCTGCCGGGCTTTAGCGCTGTGATCGCGAAGGTGGTTATTGTTTCGCACAAGCTGCCCTTTTTCTAACGAAATGGTGTGCTCGGCTACCAGAGCGCCTGTCTGCTGTTCGAAGAGTTCAATAGTCTGCCCTTTTTCTTCGAGCTTTAGCTCACAACCGGGCTTGTAGGTGCCGTAGGGCACGGTGTAGCGGTTGCCACGGTGCAAGATGGTATTGTCTTTACGCACGGTTCTTGTTACAATTTCTTTAGGAACTTTCATTGACGGTACCGGCTTTAAGTGTTTTTGCTCAATCAAAAATACTTCTGCCGGTATTTTTTTGGTCGTGCCGTGCACATTGTAGTTGCCGGTTCTTTTCAGCCACCCATAAAATGATTCGTTCCAGGCTCTGATGTCGTTAAAAAGACGGTTAGCGGCAAAGTTTCTTTTCATGTATTTGACCACCGCTTCGATCTTGCCTTTGCTCTCCGGGTCTGCTTTGCGGCAAAGGTAAACGCTAAAACCCATCTGCTGCTTGAATTTCTCGAATTCATAGGTGTAGATAATATTGCCGCTGTTTTCACTGACTACGGCAAGTTTATCCTGGTCGATCACGAGCTCTTCACAGAGACCGCCTAAGTGCTCAAAACAGAAAAGAAGCATCTGGATAAAGGTTGCTGCGGTTAGTGGCTTGTCGGTCCATTTCCCGTATTTGTAGCGGGAATGAGCAAGCACGATGCCCATTACGTAAAGGGTAACGTAGCCACCGCCGGCTTTCTTGATTCTTGTCTGCCCGAAATCAAGTTGGATCTGTTTGCCCGGCGGCAGTTCGTCTACGGCTTGATACTGCCTGACAGGGGCCGGTTTGGGCAGGTTGTGCTTTTCCCTAAGCTCTTCAATGTAGCGCCTTAGTGTGCGTTCACGGACGCTGAAATCATCGTAGTGCTCTTTTAGCCAGTCCAATATCTGAGCAGCGCTCATATCCGGGTTTTCTCTTAACCATTTTAAAATGGTGTCACGGTAACATTTAAGTTTCTTGGTCCGACTTCGACTGCCCTGCTGCATTTGATGAAATTGCTCGGGGCTCGCTTCCCAATACTTGGTTACTGTCTTGACGTCAATCTCAAGCCTTTTGGCTACCTGGGCCTTTTTCAAGCCTATTGCTTTTAACTGATGAATTTCGCTATACATGTCCCACCTCAACAAATGAACTCCACCCCCTTGATTATCTGTCAATCTTAACAGATAATTACCAAAGAGTGGGAAATATCATCCGTTTTTATTGGCCGAAATTCATCCATTTTATTTTACCGTTTACAGCTGAAATGATATTAATTCTCTATGTCTATTCCAGAGGACACAGAAGAATAAAACCCCATGCCAGCGAGGAAGATCAGCCCGGAAAACATAACAAAGACTGCATAATAGGGATAAACAGCTTCAGCAGACATGGATACTGACAAACCAGTTGCTGCTACGGCATTAATAGAGGCATGAAAGAGAACACACAGAAAAATGCTCTTTGTCTTTGCATAAAGCCAGGTAATAAAACTGCTGTAACCAATAGCA
>PWUP01000245.1 GCA_003562535.1 Gammaproteobacteria bacterium
GCGGTATTATTGACCTCGATGACCACGGTAGTCGGTTTGGTGCCCTTATTGTTTGAACGGTCGGTGCAGGCGCAGTTTTTAATCCCTATGGCGGTCTCCATAGTGTTTGGTTTGATTTCGGCAACGCTGTTGGTGCTGGTGGTGATACCGGCCTTATTGGCGGTCCATGAGCGCCTGGCGGAGCGTATGTAGGCATCAGCCCAATAGCAACAGCACAATCCCGGCTAGGATGGCCAGTCCACCCATGATGTAGGTGATAATGACCACCCAGCGGGCAAGACGTGGCGGTGTTTGCGGCAGTTTACGCAGTTTGCTGCGCAATACCCCTGCTAAGGCCAAGTCGAAAATACCAAGAACGATCAAAATTAAGGCAAAAATCTGTGTGGTCATGAAAGTCTCATGCGATAAATTAACCGCTCTAATCATGGCCTGTTCACACAAAATTTGCAAAGTGCCGATCTGATTATTACAGTTTGTTGGCAATCATCGGATTGCAGCCTGCCCTATAGAGGGCAAAATGCAACCATCACGCACTCTTTAGAGTGCCGGAATGAGTTAACTAAACTATGACAACAGCAACACATCCTCGTGTCTGGCCGGGTTTACCTACCCCGTTAGGTGCGACCTGGGACGGTTCAGGTGTGAATTTTGCCCTGTTCTCTGCCCATGCCGAAAAAGTCGAATTATGTTTATTCGATAGCGACGGGCGGCGCGAACTGGCGCGCATCCCAATGCCAGAGTACACTCACGAAATTTGGCATTGCTACTTGCCCGATGTGCAACCCGGCCAGCTTTATGGGTATCGCGTGTACGGCCCGTACCAGCCGGAAGCCGGGCACCGCTTTAATCACCATAAACTGTTACTGGACCCGTATGCTAAAGCCCTGCGTGGTCAACTGCGTTGGAACGATGCACTGTTTGCTTATCGGGTGGGTGATGCACTGGCTGATTTATCGTTTGATACCCGTGACAGCGCCCCATATATGCCTAAATGCCGCGTCGTTGATCCGGCCTTTACTTGGGGGCGACGACCTGACCCACGTCCTTGGCATGAAGCCATCATCTATGAGCTACATGTACGCGGTTTCACGATGAGGCACCCGCAATTGCCGGCTGAAGATCGGGGTACATTCGCCGCCTTGAGTGCCGCTCCGGTGGTGGATTATCTGCGTGATCTCGGTATTACCGCTGACGAATTATTGCCCGTCCATGCCTTTGTGCATGATCGTCATCTGGTTGATCGGGGTTTGCGCAATTATTGGGGTTACAACTCCATCGGATTTTTTGCGCCGCATCCTGAATACTTGGAAACGGGTGAGTTGAATGCCTTTAAGACCTTTGTACAACATCTGCACGATGCCAATATCGAAGTGCTGTTGGATGTGGTGTACAACCATACGGCGGAAGGCAATCATCTCGGGCCGACCTTATCGTTCCGAGGCATTGACAACGACTCGTATTACTACCTGATGGACGACGCTCGGTACTACAATGACTTTACCGGTACCGGTAATGCCTTGGAGTTACGCCATCCGCAGGTGTTGCGCATGGTGACCGACTCGCTGCGCTATTGGGTGCAGGATATGGGGGTTGACGGATTTCGTTTTGATTTAGCGACGACTTTAGCGCGGGTAGGTGGCGAATTCAGCAACCAATCGAGTTTTCTCGATGCCATTGCTCAAGACCCGGTGCTATCGGGCGTGAAATTGATCGCCGAGCCTTGGGATACCGGCATGGGCGGCTATCAGGTTGGACAATTCCCCCCTGGATGGGCGGAGTGGAATGATCAATACCGCGATACCGTGCGCCGCTATTGGAAAGGTGATGAAAGCCAGCTCGCGGCCTTGACCTCACGGCTGTCCGGCTCAGCGGATATCTATGACCGCCGGGGTCGCCGTACTTGGGCCAGTATTAATCTGGTAACAGCGCATGATGGTTTTACTCTCAGAGATTTAGTCAGTTATAACGACAAGCATAATACCGCCAATCAGGAAAACAACCAGGACGGCAGCGATAATAACCACAGTTGGAATTGTGGCGTTGAAGGCCCTACGGATGATCCTGAAATCCGGACGCTGCGTTTGCAGCAAATGCGCAATTTGCTGGCTACTTTATTGCTGTCGCAGGGTGTACCCATGTTAGTAGCCGGAGACGAGTTTGGGCGCACCCAAAACGGCAATAATAACGCCTATTGTCAAGACAATGAACTCAGTTGGTTAGACTGGAGTGTGATTGAAGGGGAAGAAGGCCAAGCCCTATTGGCCTATACGCAACGCTTAGTGGCGTTACGGCGCGACCATATCGTGTTTCATCGCAATCGTTTTTTTCAAGGCCAGTTAATTCCTGGCACTGGGGTCAAGGACGTCATGTGGCTGCGGCCTGACGGTGCGGAGATGGAAGAGGCCGATTGGCAAGACCCCCAAGCTAAGGCACTGGGCATGAGACTCAGCGGTGAAGCGGGTTTGATGCATTTAACCACCCGCGGTGAACAAGAGCCGGATGATACGTTTCTGGTCTTGCTTAATGCGGCTCACGAATCCGTTCCGTTCCAGTTACCTGAAGAGGACGGGTATTGGCGGGTATTGATCAATACGGCGGAGATTACCACTAAGGAAGCACCGGCTGAGCCAATGGTGACTTTAGTCCCCCGTTCCTTACAGGTGTTGATACGCGTGCCAACGGAGGATGAGCATCCATGAGTGATTACCCCATGCCTTTTGGCGCCACCCTAGACGATCAGGGCACACGCTTTCGTCTGTGGGCGCCAGGTGCGCGTCAAGTGCACCTGTGTTTAGAAACGACTGAACTGGCTATGACCGCTGTCGGCGACGGCTGGTTTGAACGGCAGGTGGCTGAAGCCGGTGCTGGAACCCATTATCACTATCGCATTGACGCCGGGCAGGCGGTACCTGACCCAGCCGCCCGCTATCAGCCAGGTGAGGTGCACGGTTCCAGTGTGGTGGTTGATCCTTCAAGCTATGTTTGGCAACAGCATGACTGGCGTGGGCGACCTTGGCAGGAGACCGTGCTCTACGAGCTGCATGTCGGCAGCTTCACCCCCCAAGGCACCTATGCCGGGGTGAGTGAGCGCTTAGACGAGCTGGTGGACTTAGGCATTACCGCCATAGAACTCATGCCACTGGCGGCGTTTTCCGGCCAGCGCAACTGGGGCTATGATGGGGTGTTGCCGTTTGCCCCTGCGGCCTGCTACGGCACCCCCGATGAACTAAAACACCTGATTGATACGGCTCATAGCAAGGGCTTACAGGTGTTTCTGGATGTGGTCTATAACCACTTTGGTCCCGACGGCAATTATCTGCATGTCTATGCTCCGAGTTTTTTCACTGAGCGAGTGCATACCCCGTGGGGCGTCGCCATTGACTTCGCTCGGCCCGAAGTGCGCGAGTTCTTTATTCACAACGCACTGTATTGGCTTCAAGAATACCGTTTCGATGGTTTGCGCCTCGATGCCGTGCATGCCATTTTTGACGATTCCCAACCCCATATTCTCACTGAACTGGCCGAACGAGTACGCCAGACCTGTGATGCGGATCGTCACATACATTTAGTGCTGGAAAACGATGCGAATCAAGCCCACTATCTGGATCGACGGGCGGACAGCACCGTTCCTCACTACACCGCACAGTGGAATGACGACATCCACCACGCCCTGCATGTATTGGCGACCGGGGAAAGCGCTGGCTATTACGCCGATTATGCCAATCGACCGCAGGCGCATTTGGCTCGTTGTTTGACCGCAGGATTTGCCTATCAGGGTGAACCCTCGGTGCATCGTGACGGTGAATTGCGCGGTCAACCCAGCGCTCATTTGCCCGCGACCGCGTTCGTGAATTTTATCCAAAATCATGATCAGATCGGCAACCGGGCTTTTGGCGAGCGCTTGACCCATCAGGTGCAACCGGCAGCGGTCAAAGCCTTGGCCGCTGTGACCTTGCTGGCTCCCGGTATTCCTCTGCTGTTCATGGGTGAAGAATGGGCGGCATCCACGCCATTTTTGTTTTTCTGCGATTTTCATGATGAACTGGCCGATGCCGTGCGTGATGGCCGTCGCCGCGAGTTTGCGCGCTTTCCTGAATTCCAAGACCCCGCCACCCGTGAGCGTATCCCCGATCCCAATGCTGAGCACACCTTTCGTCAGTCGGTATTAAATTGGGCGGAACGTCAGCAGTCTCCCCATGCTGAGTTTCTGGCTCATTATCGAGAGCTGCTGCATTTACGCCAGCGTGAGATCGTACCGCGTCTAGCGCATATGCCGGGTCATGCGGGGACGATTCATGCTTTTGCTGGGGCGCTGTGGGTAAGCTGGGTTTTGGGTGATGGCAGTACCCTGCACTTGATTGCCCGCTGCGATGCCGATGAGCATGAACACGCCGCATTACAAGCACCAGGGCGTTTGCTGTATGCGACAGATGCCAACGGCTTACAGCATCTGTCTCAGGGCCAACTCCGGCCTTGGAATGTGCTATGGCTTTTAGAAGAACGGGTGGTTTAAGTGCCGATTAACGTGATGAGCGCCATTGATCCGCTACGCCAACAAGTGGCTCAATGGCGGCAGCAAGGTGAGCGTATTGCATTAGTGCCCACTATGGGTAATTTACATGCGGGTCATCTGGCATTGGTCGAGCAGGCTCGGCAACTGGCTCCCAAAGTGATTGCCAGCTTGTTCGTCAATCCCACCCAGTTTGGCCCCCATGAAGATTTCAGCGCCTATCCCCGTACCTTGGCGGCAGACCAAGCCAAACTGGCGACTGCGGGCTGTGATCTGTTGTTCGCCCCCTCACTGACTAGTGTTTATCCGCAGGGTGCCGAGCATACCACTCGGGTTGAAGTCCCGGGCTTATCCGATATCCTCTGCGGAGCGTGTCGTCCGGGGCATTTTGCGGGGGTGGCTCAAGTGGTGTGCAAACTATTCAATATGGTGCAACCCGACATTGCCGTGTTTGGCGAAAAAGACCGCCAGCAATTATTAGTCATTCAACGCATGGTGGCTGATTTAAACATGCCGATTACTGTGGTGGGCTCGCCTACGGTGCGTGAAGCTGATGGTTTAGCCATGAGTTCTCGCAATGCGTATTTAGATACCGAGCAGCGGCGTTTGGCCCCGCAGCTCTATCACACATTATGCACAGTCAAGGCCAAGCTGATCAGCGGTGAACCGGATTATCCCGCCATGGAACACACCGCAGTCCAACAGCTTGCCGCAATGGGGTTTCGGCCAGACTATGTGCGCATTGTCCGCGCCCAAGACTATGCCGACCCCACCCCCAGCGATACCGCGCTGGTGATTGTGGCCGCCGCTTGGCTAGGCCGAGCGCGCTTGATTGATAATATTGCAATTACAATGCCTTTGCGTGGCTGAATTCAGGATTACCCACCCCACTTGTCGGCTGCCTGCCTATCCGTCTATAGTTAACCTTCCCACAACCACGGACTTCAGCACCCAATGAACACTTCCCCTACTCAGCGTCATGTTGGCGTTGAAATTGAATTCGCTGGCTTGCCGGTACACCAAGTCGCTGAACACATCGTCAGTGTGTTGGGTGGTACCCTGAACGTGCATACTGACTATGAAATCCAAGTGTGTGCTACCGCACTGGGTGACTGCACTGTCGAGGTGGATTTCGCCCTGCTCAAGCGCCTTGGTCAGGCACGCGCTGAGGCTGAACAAGACGTGGGGCTGATTGAGCAGTGGTCCGAGGACATGCTGGCGGCAGTAGCGCGCCAACTGACCCCTTGTGAAATTGTCACCGCCCCTATTCAATTTGCTCAGATCGTTGAACTGGAGCCACTGATGCAGGCGTTACGCCAAGCGGGCGCCCAGGGCACAGACGATGCGTTAGTGTATGCCTTCGGCGTACACTTTAACCCCGAGGTCACTGGGCTAGAAGTAGCCGATATTTTGCCCACCATGCAAGCGTTTGCTTTGCTGCATGATTGGTTGCTGGTGCGTATGCAGGTTGACTGGGTGCGCCGTCTCGCGCCATTTATTCGCCCGTGGCCTGACGAATATGTCGCGCGTATTCTGGCGGCGGACTATCAGCCGGATATCACGACGCTGATTGATGATTATCTGGCGCATAATGCGACCCGCAATCGTGCGCTGGATTTATTGCCACTGTTTGCGCATATTGACGCTGAACGGGTTAATGCCGCCGTTGGTGATGATCAAACCAAACCCCGTCCAACGTATCATTACCGGTTGGCGAATTGTCGCATTGGCGACCCTGAGTGGCGGCTCAGTGCTGAGTGGCAACCCTGGTTGCTGATTGAATCGCTGGCTCAAGATACGGCTAAACGAGCGGCCATGAGTGAGGCGTATTGCCAAGTACTGGGACAAATGACCGGGGATTTATTTGCCGATTGGCCGGGTCAGGTTCAGCAGTGGATGGATCGCTCTTAATTTATTTGCCAATACAAAATGAACTGAAAATCCGTCCTAGCAAATCATCGGCGGTAAACGTCCCGGTAATTTCACCGAAACACTGATGGGCTAAACGCAGCTCTTCGGCCACCAGTTCGCTGGCCTGCAGAATATCAAGCTGCTGTTGAGCCGCCTGCAGATGGTGGCCGCCGCGCTCTAGGGCATCGAGATGGCGCCGCCGCGCGCTGAACAAACCTTCGCCGCCGCCGGTATAGCCCATACAGTGCTTGAGATGCTCCCGCAAAGCGTCGATCCCGGCGGCTGTTTTCGCACTGACGCGGATCTCCGTTCCCCACTCGCCTTGTGCCTCACCCGGAGTGAGCTCGGTTAAATCGATTTTATTGCGCACCACGGTTAACGGTAAAGAATCTGGTAAGCGCTGGCGAATCGCTTCCTCAGCAGCCCCCAAGCCCTCGACGGCATCAAGCACTACTACTACCCGATCCGCTGCGGCAATTTCTCGCCAAGCTCGGCGGATGCCTTCCTGCTCGACCGGATCATCGCTGTCGCGCAAACCGGCGGTATCAAGCACATGCAGTGGCATACCATCGAGTTGAATCCGCTCGCGCAATACATCACGGGTTGTACCGGCGATGGCGGTGACAATGGCGCTGTCTTGCCCAGACAATTGATTGAGTAAACTCGATTTACCCGCATTCGGTCGCCCAGCAATAACCACCGTCATGCCATCGCGTAACAGCCGACCTTGACCCGCATCGCGGCATAGCTCAAACCACTGCTGGTGTAATTCCGCTAAGCGCTGGCTCACTTGGCCGTCACTGAGAAAATCAATAGCTTCCTCAGCGAAATCGATGGTGGCCTCAATATACATACGCAGCTCAATCAGTCCCTCGACTAAGGCATCCACCCGCCGCGAAAACACTCCACTGAGAGACACCATAGCCGCACGCACGGCCTGTGCCGTACCGGCCTCAATTAAATCAGCGACTGCTTCAGCGCGGGCTAAATCCAGTTTACCGTTGAGAAATGCTCGTTCAGTAAATTCACCCGGACGCGCCAGCCGCGCCCCCAGCGCCAGTACCCGCTGCAAGAGCAGATCAAGGACGACCGGCCCCCCATGCCCGTGCAGCTCCAGTACCTCTTCGCCGGTATAGGAATGTGGGGCAGGAAAATACAGCACCAAGCCTTCGTCAATCGGCTCACCGTCATCGGCCAGAAAACGCTGCAACAGCGCTCGGCGTGGGACGGGCAACTGCCCTAGAAACTGCTTGGCAATGGCAGGAACCGCCTCGCCGGATAGACGGACAATGCCGACACCGCCCACCCCTGGTGGGGTGGCGATGGCGGCAATGGTGTCACGGCTCACGTTTTAGCAGCCGCCGCCGCCTCAACGCGCTTGGTAATCACATACTGCTGGGCGATGGACAAGACATTGTTGACTACCCAGTACAGTACCAAACCGGCAGGGAACCAGAGGAAGAAGATGGTGAACACAAACGGCAGTGCCATCATCACCTTGGCTTGCAGGGGATCGGGGGGCGGTGGATTGAGTTTCATCTGAATGAACATGGAAGCCCCCATGATCAGCGGCAGAATGAAATAGGGATCGCGGGTGGACAAATCTTGAATCCACAGTATCCACGGCGCATGACGCAATTCCACGCTTTCCAACAACATCCAGTACAAAGCGATGAACACGGGAATTTGCACCAGAATGGGTAAGCAGCCGCCTAAAGGATTAATTTTTTCCTTTTTATACAGTTCCATCATGGCCTGATTCAGCTTTTGCTTATCGTCTCCATAGCGTTCTTTAATTTGCTGAAGCTTAGGAGCGACTTTACGCATATTGGCCATAGAGCGGTAACTGGTCTCCGACAACTTATAGAACACCAGTTTGATCAAAATGGTCAGAATCACAATCGACCAGCCCCAATTACCGACAAATGCATAAATTTTGTTCAATAACCAAAACAGCGGCTCGGCAATAAACCATAACCACCCGTAGTCCACGGTACGAGACAGATACGGCGCTAAGGGTTCGAGCCGTTCTTGGATTTTCGGACCGACGTATAAACGACTGGAGAAGGTGGTCGATTCACCAGGGGCAGCGGTCTGTTGTTCTAAACTCAGCATGCCCAGTACATAGCGCTCAGCACTCAGCGCCTGGGTGTAAAAATTATTAATCTCGTCTTGTTCGGGTATCCAAGCACCGAGGAAGTAGTGCTGAATCATCGCCACCCAGCCGCCGATGGACTGGGTGTCGAGATCCCGATCCGACATATTGCTGAAGCTGATTTTGTCGTAGTTTTTGTCAGGCGTGGAAATCACCCCTCCAGTGTAGGTGTAAACACCAAACTGGCGACCGCCCGGTGGTGGACGCCGCTGTAACTGGCGATATTGCGTACCCCGCCACAGCGCTTCACTGGCGTTATCGACGCGGTGATCGACATCAATCACAAAACTATCGCGATAAAAGGTATAGATTTTAGTGACGGTGATACCGGATTCATCCACCCAAGACATCGGCACTTCGAGCTTATCCTCTCCGGGCTGGAGCTCAAACTCGGTTTGTTCGGCTTGAAACAACTGGTGGTGATCCGGAGCCGCGCCTTCGGAGGCAAGGAGACCCGACTGGGCGATAAACATGCGCCCACCACGATCCTCCATCAATGGGAAGGGACGATCAGGATCATCCTGTGACAAGGGGTAATTCAGCAGTTCTACGCGAACCAGCGTACCGCCTTGCAAGTCAATTTCAGCGTTGAACTGATCGGTCGTGACGCGAATACGCTGAGTGTCGGATTCAGCGGCGAGCGGCTCACGCACTTCCGGCCGAGTTAAGGTATCGAGGCCCTCCGCCAAACGCGGTACGCCCTCCGCATCAATACCCGGCTCGGTGGGTTGATCAGTTTGTTCAGCAACGGGCACAGGAGTGCGTTGCGGCATTTGTTCCTGCATCCAGGCATTCCAGATGAGGAACAGAATAAATACGAGAGCAATAATAAGAAAAAGTCTTTGATTATCCATTAACGCAGGTTCTGCTTGGCTTCAGGGACCGGGTCAACTCCCCCAGGATGCCAGGGGTGACAGCGAAGTAGACGTTTACCGGCTAACCACATACCTTTCAGCGCACCGAATCGTTCGATCGCTTCTATGGCATATTGGGAACAGCTCGGATAAAACCGACAATGATGACCTAGCCACGGACTAAACAGTAAGCGGTAGAGTCGGATCAAGGTCATCAGGATGATACGCATCGTTAGGCTACGGCTTGCCAGTGCCGCGTTAGCGACGCGAATAACTCATGATTAGCGCGATCGGTGAGCGCGGGTTTGCCAATAACGACAATATCCAGACCCACGAGTGCGCACTGTTGATGGCGAAAGCTTTCTCGGATCAATCGTTTGATCCGGTTACGCACCACGGCAGAGCGGGCGCAACGGCGCGAAATCGCTAACCCCAAACGGGCTTGGAGTAAGTGGTTGTCGCGGCACAGCACGGTAAAATAACCATCCGTTGATTTTCTCGCCTGTTTAAAAACGGACACGAAGTCCGCCTTAGTGTGCAAACGTGCTTGCCGAGGAAAACTTTGGGTGTCCACGCATTAGGCTCAAGGGGCGAGACGCACACGCCCCTTAGCACGGCGGGCTTTAATAATAGCCCGACCGCCTTTAGTCGCCATGCGAGCACGAAAACCGTGGGTACGTTTACGGTGGAGATTACTGGGTTGATAGGTACGCTTCATGATTATGGTCGCCAGTTTAGACAAAAGACTGTCGAAAATACTTTGCTAAGCCTAAGTCTGTCAAGTCATACGGCTACGGTTTGCTTTGCAACCGTTAGTGGATTGCCGCTATTCTAAACCGTTTTACACAGTAAGATGGACTGTCGATGTTAACAATTATCCAGATCACCGATCTGCATTGGTATGCTGAACCGCATCGCTGCATGCGTGGAGCGGATGTCGATGCCAATTTAATGGCGGTATTGTCCCATATTCGCCAGCAGCATGGATTGCCTGATGCGTTATTGGTCACGGGCGATTTAGTCCATGATGAGGCCGCCGCTTATGCACGCTTACAAAGTGTTTTGCATGATTTTGGAGTACCCGCTTACTGCTTGCCGGGTAATCATGACGTGCCGCAGACCATGCGCACTCAGTTCAGCACGGGCACGCTGCAATGGCAACGTGAAATCATATTGGGGGGTTGGCAAATTGTGATGCTGAACTCGTATGTTCCCAACAGCGCCAGCGGCTATCTTGCCGACACGGAACTGGACGCCCTGGAGCATCATCTGGCCATCGATCCCCAGCGTCCTGCACTGGTGGCTGTGCATCATCATCCGATTCCTACCGGCATTGATTGGATGGATGCACTGATGCTTGAGAATGCCGAGGCTTTGTTTGCGGTTTTAGACCGCTATCCGCAAGTACGCGGCCTGATTTGGGGCCACGTCCATCAATCCATGACCAGCCAGCGTGGCCCCATCAAGCTGCTGGGCACACCGGCAACCAGTTTTCAGTTTGTGGCCGATCAGGGAACCGCTGACCCTGAAACCACTTGGCCAGGCTATCGCTGGTTACAGCTCAGCCAAGATGGCCAGTTGCACAGCGGTGTTGAACGGGTGCCGCCATCCGCTACCGAGCACACAACATCTCCCCCGCCCGCCAAAAGCGGTGCCGAGATGACCATTGATATTTTAAATGAGCTGGGCGTCGAGTATATCTTCGGCCACACGGGTGGTGCCATCATTCCCCTACACGCCGCACTGAACGCACGGATGCTCCAAGGGCAGACCGTACCCCGTTTTGTGCTGTGCCGCCAAGAGGGGGCTGCGGGTCACGCGGCTGAAGGTTACGCCCGAGCCAGTGGTCGAACCGGGGTCGCGCTGGTGACTTCCGGGCCGGGTGCCACTAACTTGGTCACACCCATCGCCGACGCGCATAAAGATTCGGTGCCCTGCGTGTTCATCACCGGTCAGGTGCCTAGCGCCATGCTGGGCAAGGACGCCTTTCAAGAAGTGGATATGGTAGGCATCACTCGGTCTATCTCTAAGCATAACTATTTGGTTAAGGACACGGCAGAACTGCCCGGCGTGTTGCGTCAAGCGTTTTTCATCGCCGGTAGTGGTCGGCCAGGGCCGGTAGTCGTGGATATCTGCAAGGACGCGCTCATCGGCCAGTCGCTCAGTTACCAAGAACCACGGCGTCTGCGGGGGTACCGCCCACGGGTCAGCATGAACCGCAGCGCTGCCGACCGGTTGCTGGCCGCGTTGCTGAACGCCAAACGGCCAGTCATTCTGGCCGGTGGCGGTGTGATCAGCGCCGAGGCGGGTCAAGAGCTGCGGCGGTTTGTGGATCGCCACCAATTGCCGGTGAGTCTGACCTTTATGGGCTTGGGTGCGATTCCACATGATCATCCGCTGTTTCTCGGCATGCCTGGTATGCACGGCACCGTGGCGGCCAATGGAGCCTTGCGCGAGGCGGATTTCATCCTGACTATCGGAGCGCGCTTCGACGACCGGGTCGCAGTGAGCGGATTTGGCCAAGGCATTGATCTTGCTCACGTGGACATCGACGCCACCGAAATCAACAAAATGGTGCCGGTACGCTACGCGTTGCGCGCCAATGCCCGTGACTTCCTGGCTTATGCCAACCAAACCGATCAGGCCCGCAAGGTCGGCGCTGACTGGTTGAATAAGTTGCATATATGGCAGCGCGACTGCGCCCCACAGTATCAGTCAGGTGGGCATTTCATCAAACCCCAACAATTCATCGAGGCCTTGTCTGAGTTGACCCGCCAGACCAGCTTGGTAGTCACCGGTGTCGGCCAGCATCAGATGTGGGCGGCTCTGTTTTACAACTATCAGCAACCCCGGCAGTGGATCAGTTCTGGAGGGCTTGGGACTATGGGGTTCGGTCTGCCAGCGGCTATGGGAGCCTACTACGCTCGTCCCGACAAGACCGTGCTGTGCATCGACGGTGATGGCAGTTTCCAGATGAACCTTCAGGAACTGGCGACCATCGCCGCTAACCGCATTCCGGTCAAGGTGTTCATTCTCAACAACGGCTTTTTAGGCATGGTGCGGCAGTGGGAAGATATGTTCAACCAAGGCCATCATTACGAAACCTGTCTGGCCCGCACCGCCGACTGTGACCCGGCGTGTATTGACAGTCGGGAATGTCGAACCCCTAACCCCAATTATCTGAACCTGAATAAAGTGTTTCCCGGGATCGAAACCGTGCGCATCACTCGTCCTGAAGACGTGCAGTCAGGCATCGAACGGGCGCTGGCCTACCCTGGCCCCTGCGTGGTTGATGTGTGGGTCGAGCGTACCGAAGACGTGCGACCGATGATCCCGCCAGGCGGCTCGTTGGCCGATAGTATTCACACGATTGAGTGACGAAAGCAGTCCATCCGATTGCCGATCACAAACATCCGTATCGTGCTGCTGCATAAGCTGCGCGGTGCACTCAACTATGGCTAAGGTTATGCCGCATGAACATACTCATACTAGCTAGCAATAATCTAGGTAAAATACGCGAATTCAATCAACTACTCACTGAGTGGGCGATTGATGTCCGCCCGCAGTCGGAATTTGCCGTGTCGGAAGTCGCCGAAACCGGGCTGAGTTTTGTGGAAAATGCCCTAATCAAAGCCCGTCATGCCAGCCGCCACACGGGTTTGCCAGCGCTGGCGGATGATTCCGGCTTGGTGGTGGACTGCCTAAACGGTGCCCCTGGGCTGTATTCCGCCCGTTATGCCGGAGCCGATGCGGATGATGCGGCCAATCGGCGTAAGCTGTTGGCGGCACTGGCGGATGTGCCCGATACGGCTCGCAGCGCGAGGTTCGTGTGTGTGCTGGCCTTGCTGCGCCATGCGGATGACCCCCTGCCGTTGATTTGCCAAGGGGAATGGGCAGGCCGTATTGCCCAGGCCGAGCGCGGTGAGCACGGCTTTGGTTATGATGCACTGTTTGAAGTGCCCGAGCGTCACTGTACCGCCGCCGAATTGCCCCCCAGCGAAAAGCAGCGCCTCAGCCACCGCGCCCAAGCCCTACAACATTTGCAACATCATCTCAGGCATAATCCCCACCTATTGAATCCGGCCGCAGTGGCTGAGCACTGCCCCGATACCGATTAACCACCCAGGTTGTGTTCATGAGTCATCACCCTAAACTCAAGCCAGTGACGGCACCACCCGAGTTACTCGCGGCTCTGCAACAGCAGTTCAGTGAACGGCTGACTACCCGCAGCGCGATTCTAGAGCGCCACGGCAAGGACGAATCGTTTCATCCGGGAGCACCACCCGATGCGGTCGTTTTCGCCCACAGCAGCGCAGAAGTCAGCACGGTGGTGCGTCTGTGCCAACAGTATGGTACTCCGATCATTCCCTTCGGCACCGGCACCTCCCTCGAAGGCCAGATTGCTGCCCTTTACGGCGGAATATGCATCGATCTGAGCCAAATGCAGCAGATTTTACGGGTCAGTGTTGACGATCTCGACTGCACGGTGCAAGCGGGCGTAACCCGCAAACAACTGAACACCTATCTGCGCGATACAGGGCTGTTTTTCTCGGTTGATCCTGGGGCAGACGCCTCGCTCGGCGGCATGGCCGCCACCCGTGCTTCTGGCACTAATGCCGTGCGCTATGGCACCATGAAAGACGTGGTGTTGGGGTTGACTGCGGTGATGGCCGATGGTCAGATTATCCGCACCGGTGGGCGGGCGCGTAAATCCTCAGCCGGTTATGATTTAACTCGTTTATTAGTCGGCTCGGAGGGCACTTTGGGGATTATCACTGAGCTGACCTTGCGTCTCTACGGCCAACCTGAAGCCGTATCCGCTGCGGTGTGCCCGTTTCCTGAGTTACGCGCAGCCATTGATGCCGTGATTCAGATCATTCAGTTAGGCATTCCGGTGGCACGCATTGAACTGCTGGATGCACTGACCATGCAAGCGATTAATCGTTGGTCAAAACTCGACTACCCGGAAACACCGACGTTATTTTTTGAATTCCACGGCAGTCAGCGCAGTGTGACCGAGCACGTTGAGCAGGTGCGTGAGATTACCACAGAGTTTGGCGTCACTGACTTCCGCTGGGCGGTGCATGAAGAAGACCGCAACGCCTTGTGGCAGGCACGCCACGACGCCTATTACGCCTCACTGGCTTTACGGCCAGGGTGTCAAGGCTGGCCCACCGATGTCTGTGTGCCGATTTCGCGCTTGGCCGACTGCATCCTCGCAACTCAGGCCGATTTACGCTCATCAACCCTATTAGCGCCACTGGTTGGCCATGTGGGTGATGGTAATTTCCACTTGGTGTATGTGCTGAACCCTGAGGATCCCGCTGAATTGGCGGAAGCCGAACGGGTGAATACCCGCTTGGTGCAGCGGGCCTTAGCTATGGGAGGAACCTGTACCGGTGAACACGGTGTGGGCTATGGCAAGCTGCCGTTTTTAGCGCAGGAACACGGTGAGGAGGCGCTGGCGGTCATGCGCGCCATTAAACAAGCGCTAGACCCGCAGCAGTTGCTGAATCCCGGCAAGTTGGTGCCCTTGTGATGGGGGTGTGGGTATGAGCCCCCCCAGCGCGTCGTCTGAGGTTCACCTGCTGCAAGCGGCGCTGAGCGTCACCGCGCAACCGTTGCTTGCGGGGATAGAGCATTTATCCAGCGTTGATTCCACCAATAATTATCTATTAGCGGCGGCTGAAACCGGTCAAGCCAGTGGCAGTGTGTGTCTCGCCGACTATCAGAGCGCTGGACGTGGCCGCCGTGGTCGCCAGTGGGTGTCCCCACCCGGCGGCAATCTGTATTTATCTGTGCTGTGGCGTTACCCCAGTCCACCGCCGCATTTGGCGAGTTTAAGCATTGCCACTGGCTTGGCCGTAGCTCGCACTTTACGCGATCTCGGGGTGGTGGCCATTCAACTGAAATGGCCTAATGATGTGATCTGGTATGGGCGTAAACTGGGCGGCTTATTACTTGAAACCCGCAGCGGCTCGGAGTGTGTGGTGGTTGCAGGCATTGGCTTAAATTTACGCATGCCGCCCCAACAGGCGGGGATCGACCAACCGTGGACGGATTTAACCACGATTTTGGATACCTCATGCCCACCCCGTCCGCTACTGGTTGCCGAATTACTCAATCGGCTGTTACCGTTGTATCATCATTACCCCCAATACCGTGAAGATTGTGCCGCAGCCTGGGCAGAATTCGATGCCTTAGCCGATCAACCCGTGTGCATTGATGATCAAGGTCAAACCCTAGAGGGTATCGCCCGAGGTGTGGATCAAGCCGGTCAACTGCGGGTTGCGACTGCCCAAGGACTGCGTATTTTCAACAGCGGCGAAGTCACCGTTCGGAGCGTTGTATGAATTTACTGGTGGATATTGGCAATACTCGACTCAAATGGTTGGCGGTAGAAGCGGGTTTAGTGGTTAATCGTGGTCATTTGCTGCATCAAGGCATTGATCCCAAACTCTGGGGGGATCGGCTATGGAGCCATTTATACCGTCCCCGACAAATTGTGATTGCCAATGTCGCCGGCTCGGAAATCGCTTGGGCGCTGGACAGTTGGTGTTTGCAACATTGGGCGCTACGCCCACATTTAATCCATGCAGAAGCCGAGCGTTTTGGCATCCGCAACGCCTACACCATGCCAGAAACCTTGGGGGTGGATCGCTGGGCGGCGATGATTGGTAGCCATCATTTGGTCAACACCCATTGCACGGTGGTCGATTGCGGCACCGCCGTAACCATTGATGCCCTCACCGCCAATGGCCAACACTTGGGCGGGGTGATTATTCCGGGTTTACGGTTGATGCACGAAGCCTTATTTCGCAAAACCAGTCAGATTGCTGAACAAGACATGGGCGATATTGTGTACTTAGGGCGCAACACTCGTGATTGCATTTGGGGAGGTAGCGTGTATGCCATTACGGCAGCCATCGACCGCATCACCGCACAGATGGCGGAGCAGTTTGGCGGCGGCCCGGTGCAACACCTGCTGACTGGTGGTAATTCCGCCGCCCTGATGCCTTTTTTACAGCGCCAAGACTACCGCTTAGAGCCGGATCTGATTTTTGCCGGTTTGCGCCATTATTTAGACAATGAACACACACTGGCTCAACCCATTTTGCGCCAAGTGGGCGGAGCCTGTTAACCAGCAATTCCAAATTTGCCTTGGCCACCACCGCTGTGAGCACCGCCAACCTGAACAGCCTATATGCATTCCGACGCGGGAGCGTCACTGCCATTAACTTTAGATGGCAAAGGTGGGCAATGCCCACCCTACATTAACTTTATTCAGTAGGGCGGGCATGGCCCGCCAAGTCAAGGGCATTGGATGATGGCAAAGGTGGGCAATGCCCACCCTACCTTAACTCCCCCATTTATGGGGGAGAGGGCTAGGGTGAGGGGGTCTGAGTGCTGGTTTTGGTTTTTTTAGTACCGTTATCACTGCTTGATTGCTCCGTCTTAGCGGGTGTGGCTTTGTCGCCCTCTTTAGACGCCGATCCTGACTTAGCATCAGGCTGGGCATCACCCGCTAGATTGCGTTTATTGCCGGATTTAAAATCGGTTTCGTACCAGCCCCCCCCTTTAAGCCGGAACCCGACAGGGGATAGCAGGCGTTGCAAAGCCGACTGTTCACAGCTCGGACAGTCCGTCAACGTGGGGTCAGAAAATTTCTGTAACGCTTCTAATTGGTGGCCGCAAGCCGTGCAGCGGTATTCATAAATGGGCATGATTCAGGATTCCCTTTGAGTGGGCAATGGAACGGTTAAATACGTATTGCTGTCGCATCATGGGTGCATGTTCACCCGTTTCAATAGCCGCACCCGCATTTTTCAGGTACTGGCTTAATAGGCAAATAGGCTCAACTGCCGGTATCATACGAAGCTCATCAACCTAGTGCAGTATTACCGATTATCGAAAAAATATGAAATATACCGTCTTGTCTTGTCTCATAGTATTATCATTTGGCCTGAGTTCAACGGCTCAAGCCTTGTGCGAGCAGCCGCCCGGACCACGAGTCACTTGGATAGGGTGTGATAAATCAGGCATGGACCTGAGCGGCGCTAATTTAAACCATGCCGTGCTGACCCGTGCCAACCTCAGTGGGGTTAACTTCCAAGAGGCTCGTCTGGATCGGGCTGACTTTGGCAATGCGGATCTAACGGGCGCTGATTTTTCTTATGCTCAGCTCATCAATACCCGCTTGGTCAGTGCGACCCTTACGGATGCCCGTTTTGTTAATGCCCACATGCCGGGTGTGCGTCTCAGCCGGGCGCAACTTGCTCAGGTCGATTTCAGTGGTGCGGATATGAGCGGTGCTCAGTTACGGGGCGCTAACCTTGCCGGAGCCTTATTGGTTGGCACCAATTTAAATGATGCGGATTTAGATGGCGCGGACCTCAGCGGTGCCGATCTCAGTGGTAGCCAACTGAATCGTGCGTCTTTACGCGGGGCAACCCTAGAAAATACCGTATTAGTCGAAGCGGATCTGAGCCATGCGCGCATCGACGGCGGCGATTTACTGAATGCTAACTTCACCGATGCCCAATTGTCCCGAGCCAACTTGCATGATACCCGTATGGACGGCGCAATCTTTGAGGGTGCACGCTTAGACAGCACGATCTGGAGAGATCGGCGCCGCTGCCGCCCTGGCTCGATAGGCCAGTGCGATTAAAGCATGAGCACGGCATCACCTTGGCGTCTAGCGTGGTGGCCACGTTACTGGCTGACTGCGCTAGGCTTAGGGGGACTACGCCTCATGATCATGCTGCCTATCACTTGGCAGCAGGCCATAGGGCGGCGCTTAGGCCGCTGGTCGGGCTATTTTCTCAAACGGCGGCTGCGTATTGGGGCGGTCAACCTGGCGTTGTGTTTTCCTGAACTCAGCGAGACTCAACGGGCTGCCTTGTTGCAACGGCAACTGGAATCGCTCGGTATGGGGGTATTCGAAACGGCCTTAGCGTGGTGGGGAGCATCGCAACGGCTAGCGCGCCTCGGTGAAGTGGTCGGTCTGGAGCATCTTCACCAAGCCCAAGCCAGCGGACGGGGAATTATACTGCTTACTGCCCATTTCACCCTGTTGGAAATGGGGGCGCGTTTGCTGTCGGCTCATTTTCAGTTTCATGCCATGTACCGTCCTCAACCCAATCAGTTATTCCATGAATTGATGGATCACATTCATCAACACCATTCGGGATTGCCGACGATTACCCAAAATGACATCCGCGCCACGGTACGAGCGCTGAAACAAGGGCGTGCGGTCTGGTACGCCCCCGATCATGACTACGGTCGCCAAAGTGTCTTTGTGCCGTTTTTTGGAGTGCCGGCATTAACCATCACCGCCACGTCTCGTTTGGTGCGCATGAGTAACGCGATTGTTTTGCCTTATTACCCGCAGCGGCTGGCCGATGGTCGTTACCGAGTCACGATTTTACCTGCGCTTGACCCGTTCCCCAGTGGCGATGAAGTGGCCGATACCGCTCGCATCAATGCCGTGTTGGAAGACTGCATCCGTCAAGCGCCTGAGCAATACTTATGGTTACATCGGCGTTTTAAGCATCGTCCTCCCGGCCACGCTTATCCGTATCATTGACCCGGCACGATAGGGCGGGGTTAATCCGCCGCCACTGCAATCCCGCTGTGCCGCAGTAACGGTTCAATCTGCGGTTCCCGTCCCCGAAACGCCTTAAAGTTGGTCATGGCGTCGCGTGAACCACCAACTTCTAGGATCTGCTGCAAGAAATCTTGACCACTGGCAGGATCAAAAATCCCCTGTTCTTCAAAGCGCGAGAAGGCATCTGCCGATAAGACTTCCGCCCATTTATAACTGTAATAACCCGCCGCATAACCGCCTGAGAAAATATGCAAAAAGCTGTTAGCAAACCGATTCCAGTCCGGGGGATGAATCACCGCTACGGCGTCACGCACCGCTTTCAGCGTTGCTTGCACCCGCGCACCCTGCGCTGGGTCATAGTCATGGTGTAAGCGCAGATCAAACAGCGCAAACTCTAACTGCCGCAGCAGTTGCAGTGCCGATTGAAAATGCCGCGCCGCCTGCATCCGCTGATACAGGGCCTCGGGCAGACCTGCACCCGTGTCGATATGCCGCGCCAGCACGTCTAGGGCTTCCTGCGCCCAACACCAGTTTTCCATAAACTGGCTAGGCAGTTCCACCGCGTCCCACTCAACCCCGTGAATCCCAGCGACGGGGGTATAGTCAATGCGAGTGAGCAGATGATGCAGACCGTGGCCAAACTCGTGAAACAGCGTCAGCACTTCATTATGGGTGAACAGCGCCGGACGCTCCCCGACCGGTGGGGTGAAATTACAGACCAGATAGGCCACAGGAATTTGCACACCCGCTGCGGTGCGCCGTCGCGTGACCGCACTGTCCATCCATGCGCCGCCGCGTTTGCCGCTGCGGGCGTATAAATCCAGATAAAAGCGGCCACGCAACTCACCTTCAGCGTCCAGTAACCGATAGCCCTGCACTTCGGGATGCCATACCGGCACCTCCGACTCCGGCTCAAAACGAATCCCGAATAAACGTTCGGCGACGGTAAACAGTCCGGCGACCACCTGCGGTTGGGGGAAATACGCGCGCAGTTCTTCTTGGGAAATCGCATAGCGGTGCTGGCGGAGTTTTTCCGAATAATAGGCGATATCCCAGGGCGCTAATTCCTCCGCCCCATACTGTTCGCGGGCGAAGGCTTGGAGTTCGGCCAAATCGCGCTCCGCCTGGGGTTTGGCACGCACCGCTAAATCCTGCAAAAACTCCAATACTTGCTCTGGGGTATCGGCCATCTTAGTCGCTAATGAATACTCGGCATAGCTGGCAAAGCCGAGTAACTGCGCAGTTTCGTGGCGCAAGGCTAGAATCTCGTCCATCACCGGCGCATTATCCCACTGCCCAGCAGTCGGGCCTTGATCGGAAGCGCGGGTGTTATAAGCCGTATACAGCGCTTCACGCAGAGCGCGATCATCGGCGTAATTCAGCACGGCGTAATAACAGGGAAATTCCAGATTCAGCAGCCAACCGTCCTGCTGTTTACGCTCGGCATTTTGGCGCAGCAGGGCCAGACTGGATTCGGGCAAACCGGCCAAGGCTTCGGGTGAGTCGATGCGTTGCTCCCAAGCTTGGGTGGCGTCCAGCACATGGTCCTGAAACTGGGCGCCGAGCTGAGCTAAGCGCTGCATAATGGCCTTATACCGCGCCTTGGCTTCATCGGCTAATGCCACCCCCGCCAAGCGAAAATCGCGCAGGGCATTGTCGATGACTTTACGTTGCGCGGCATCGAGGCGCGGGTATTCATCACCCTCGGCAATCTGTTGATAGGCTTGATACAGCGCATGGTTTTGACCGCGTTCGGTGGCGTAGTCGCTGAGCTTAGGCAGGCAGGCGTTATAGGCTTGGCGCAGGGCTTCACTGTTCATCACTGAATTCAGATGACTGACGGGTGACCAGGCAAGGTTCAGCCGCTCATCCATAGCCTCGATGGGGGCGATTAAATTCTCCCAGGTGTAGGTCGCGTTCGCTGCCAATAAAGCGTCCAGTTCAGCACGGTTAGCGCTCAGAATCTGCTCAATCGCCGGTTCAACATGCTCGGCACGGATGGCAGCAAAATCAGGAATCGGTTCACCGGTCAGCAGGGGATTATTCATCATTTGGTCTCTCAAAGGGTTGACGGAAAAACAACTGCTGGCTATTGCGGTACGCATGACTGAGCACGGTATCTATCGTCACCGCCTTGGTCTCGGCGATTTTTTCAGCAATAAACGGTAAATAAAACGGGGCATTTTCTCGGCCACGATAGGGGGCTGGCGTCAAATACGGGGCATCGGTTTCCAGTAGTAACCGCTCCATCGGGGTTAGACGTACGCTATCGCGGACATTTTCGGCTTTATTGAACGTGCAAATGCCGTTAAATCCGAGATAAAAACCCGCTTCCAGCGCAAATTCAGCCAATTCTGGCCCAGCGGTAAAACTATGAATCACGCCTTTACGCGGCAAGTCGTTGACAAAATCAGCCAATACCGCACGGGTATCGGCATCGGCATCGCGGGTATGAATCACCACCGGCAAGGCGTATTCAACCGCCAGCGTCAATTGCCGGACAAAGGCATGGCGCTGGCTGCGGCGGTCGCTGTGGTCGTAATAGTAATCTAATCCCGTCTCGCCGACAGCGACTACCTGGTCATGGCTGAAACTCTGGCGTAAGCGCTGTTCTACAGTGGCGTCATATTCATTGGCCTGATGCGGATGCACCCCTTGGGTACACCAAACTTGAGGATGTTGGGCGCTAATGGCCAATACGGTGTCGAGATTACTCGGCGATACGGCAATGGTAATCACCCGCTCAATGCCGACCTCAGCGGCACGAGCCAGCACCTGATCCACCGGCGTTTTGAGATAATCCAAATGACAGTGGGTTTCAATCAGAGGGTAATTCAGGTGGGGAATAGTCGGTGGTTTACGACTCATCGCATGACTCCATAATGGATTAACGAGGCAAGCGGGTACCTAAAAGGTAGAATAGCCCTCTCAGTAAACGATCATGCCGCACGGCCACACGAGTGGTGGCAATGGTCATGCCTACGGCGCGGCGAGCAATTTTAACCTCATGACCGCTGCGAAAATCCCGCTGTCGATTAATATTACGCAATGTCAGCATTGCCATACCAATCGCCCAGAGGCAAAAGCGGCGGATGCCCACTTCATGCGCGGGGATCAGTAAAGTGTAACGTAAAGCGCTGTGTAAATGACGGTGCGCCATAGCAATCAGCCGTTCTAAACCCTGACTGAAGGCCGCAGAGTATTGAGTGATATCAGTGTCTGCCAATACCAAGCCGTGGGCGGCAAACACATCACGCGGTAACCAACACACACCACGCGCCCGATCATCCCAAATATCTTTAAGAATATTGGTCATCTGTAAGCCCTGACCAAACTCAACCGCCAGTGGCATCAGTGCAGCCCGCTGGTGGGCAATGGCGGGTGAATAATCGCAGAATAAGCGGGTCAGCATCTCACCCACGACCCCGGCAACATGGTAGCAATAACGGTCTAAATGGGCGCAATCATTTAATCCGGCCAAGCTCCCCACCGCTTGGAACTCCATCATGCCCTCGGCCATCACCTCGACACAATGACTGAGCGCCGCGCGCTGCTCAGCATTAAAACGCTGGGTCATGGCAATGACTCGTGGCGTCTGCCGGATCAGCTCATGCTCAGCGGCCAAGGTGTGTTGCGAAAGCTGTGCCGCCAGACCCTCAGCAAATGCCTGTACCGTCGCTTGGCCGTGCAGCGCAGCGACAAATTGCCGACAAAACTCACGCTTAGCTACCGCACTTAGGGTTGGTTCGTCTTCAATGGTATCGACAATTCGACATAATAAATAGGCATTACCGACCACAAGACCCAGTGGTTCAGGAAGTTGGGGGATTGTCAGGGCAAAAGTGCGTGATACACCCTGTAATAACTCATCTTGCAGCCGCCGGTCCGCAGTCGCTACGTCCGCATCGGGTACTGCAGAAACAAAAGACTGGGTCGGTAAAGTCACAGTTGAGTTGAGCGCTGCAAGGCGGTACGGTGAATGAAACCATCATAAAAAAGCCCCGCTAAGCGGGGCTTTTCTGAACGACAGACATATTACAAGGCGCGTATTTGAGTCGCCTGCATGCCTTTAGGACTGCGGGTCGCTATAAACTCGACTTTCTGACCTTCTTTCAGGGTTTTGAAACCACTGCCCTGAATTTCTTTGAAGTGGGCGAACAAATCTTCGCCACCATCAGTAGGAGAGATGAAGCCGAAACCTTTGGCTTCGTTGAACCATTTTACGGTACCAGTAGTGCTCACTTTGATGCTTTAGCCTTTGCAACTTTTGAAAAATATAGCGCGAAACGAGTTATTATCGCAACCCCGCTACCTCTTTAAACCGAACCATGTCGGCCTTGCGTTTCAGCCCTAATGGCGATTCATGCCGTCGGTTAAAACGCTGTGGTGGATATTAGCGTTATTTCCAGTCGTCTGTCAATCAATCCATGCAATACGCAAAAAATTAGTCGTCCCGGCAATACCAAATGGCATACCAGCGGCAATGACTAAGGGCTGACCACGGCGGGCGAACCCATTGTCTAGGGCCACCTTGGACGCTTCTTTGACGACATGTGACACCTTAGAGATCTCTTTGCCAATGACGGAGTGTACCCCCCACACTAAGGTCAAAAAACGCGCCGTTTGCTGGTAGGGAGTAATGCTGATCAGAGGTGAAGCGGGCCGTTCACGCGCTGCCCGCAGAGTAGAATAGCCTGAGTGAGTGTAAGTCACCGTGACGGCTATTGGCAAAATTTGCGTCACATTACGCAAGGCCACACAAATCGCATCGGCATTGGTGGCCTCTGGTACCGGGGCGGCGGCATCAATCACTTCACGATAGTAGGGATCATGCTCGACTTGCGCAATAATATTATCCATGAACGTCACGGCGGCAATCGGGTATTTGCCTACGGCCGTTTCCGCAGACAACATCACCGCATCCGCCCCATCATAAACGGCTGTTGCCACATCGGATGCCTCAGCGCGGGTTGGGGTCGGTGAGCTGATCATGGATTCCAGCATCTGGGTAGCGACCACAACAGGCCGCCCCGCTTTACGGCACACCCGCAAAATGCGCTTTTGAATGCGTGGGATTTGCTCCGGAGGCAGTTCAACCCCCAGATCACCACGCGCCACCATGATGGCATCGGCTCGTTCAACAATCGCATCTAAATTACTAATGGCCGATGGTTTTTCCAACTTGGCCATTAACTTAACCTGTGAACCCACTCGCTCACGCAGCTCATCAATGTCACTCGGCTGTTGCACAAATGACAGGGCAATCCAATCCACTCCTTGTTGCAAGCCAAACTCCAGATCGACATGATCCTTAGCCGTTAACGGTGAGGTTTGAATCATCACCCCCGGCACATTGACGCCTTTAGAATCGGATAAATAGCCACCGACGACCACTTCGGTGTCGGCAAAATCCAACGCCGAGCGCACCACCTTGAGACGAATATTACCATCATTTAATAATACATCCGCGCCCACTTCTAGGGCATCAAGAATTTCGGGATGGGGCAACTGCACCCGGGAGCTATCACCCGGTTCAGGATTTAAATCCAGGCGAAAATGATCCCCTGCCGCCAAACCAACAGGCCCGGAAGCAAAGCGACCAATGCGGAACTTAGGGCCTTGCAGATCGAGCAAAATCCCAATCGGTCTCTGGATTTGCGCTTCTAATTCTCGGATAATGGCTATGCTTTTGCTGTGATCCGCATGGCTACCGTGGCTGAGATTCAGCCGAAACACATCAGCGCCCGCCTTGAACAGGGTATGCACAGTATCGGGATCAGCACTGGTCGGCCCCAGGGTGGCAATAATTTTGGCATTACGGTGACGACGCATCATAACCCTCTAGATTGATGGACGTTAGCGAACTTTATCCAATCGCGAACCGCATAATACATGTGCGCTCATGGTACAATAGCAATCGCAACCAACGAAGGAGAATACAGCGTGACTTCTATCGACTTCGACCCCCGCTTTGTGAGTCGCCTCACCCGACGCACTTTGGCGTTGATTCTAGCGGGTGGGCGCGGCTCCCGGCTGTACGAACTCACCGATTGGCGCGCTAAGCCTGCGGTACAATTCGGCGGTAAGTTTCGTATCATTGACTTTCCACTGTCTAACTGCGTGAACTCAGGCATTCGCCGAATCGGTGTACTGACTCAGTATAAAGCGCATTCACTGATTCGTCACCTAGGACAAGGGTGGAGTCATTTTAATGGTGCGCTCAACGAATTTGTGGATATTTTGCCCGCCAGCCAACGCACCAGTGATGAATGGTATGCAGGCACGGCGGATGCGATTTACCAAAACCTAGATATCATCCGCACTCATAAACCGGATTTCGTACTGGTGCTCTCGGGTGACCATATTTATAAGATGGACTACGGCCCGATGCTGGCCTACCATGTCGCCAGCGGTGCAGACATGACGGTTTCCTGCATGGAGGTTCCCTTGGCCGAAGCCGCTGAGGCGTTTGGCGTGATGGCGGTCGATTCTAATAGCCGAGTCCAGGCTTTCCAAGAAAAACCCGCTAACCCAGCCCCACTACCCGACCACCCCGATCTGTGTTTGGCTTCTATGGGTAACTATGTGTTTAACACAGAGTTTTTGTATGAGCAGCTCATCCATGACCATAAGGACCCCCAGTCAGCACACGATTTTGGTAAAAACATCATCCCACGGATTATCGCCGAACACCGTGTCTATGCGTATCCATTCCGTGACCACAAGTCCAATGAACGCGCCTACTGGCGGGATGTAGGCACCTTGGACGCATTTTGGGAAGCCAATATGGAGCTGGTCTCGGTATCGCCCGAATTAAACCTATACGACAGTGACTGGCCAATTCTGACTCATCAGGCACAGTTACCGCCCGCTAAATTTGTGTTCGACAATGATGACCGCCGTGGCATGGCGGTTGATTCCATGGTCTCTGGCGGTTGCCTGATTTCGGGTGCGCGTCTCAAACGCTCGCTGCTGTTTTCCAATGTCACCGTCAGCTCCTATTCCACGGTCGAAGACACGGTAGTTTTACCCGATGTCTATATCGGTCGGCATTGCCGCATCAAACGCACCATTATCGATCGTGGCTGCCAAATTCACGAAGGCATGGTGATCGGCCATGATCCAGAACACGATCGTCAGCGGGGGTTTCGCATCACGCCCAATGGCATTGTGCTGGTCACCCCTGCCATGCTGGGTCAGACCGATGGTGCCGCCGGAGCCGCTTACGGTTAACCTCCCATCAACCCCGCCGCAAGCTACGCAGTTCCATGCGTAGCTTCTCATCGCCATCCCGCTGTTGGATCACTTGCACGGGCAGGTAGTCGTGGTCGCGGGCAAACCAAAACGTGACCGCACGACTGCTGCCCGGTCGCTGCCGAAACACGCGAATGGTGTCCACCACCCCCAACGAGGTCTCTAAACGCTCAACACCCTGATACTCGACTCGGTAAGTCCTGATGCGAGTATCATCCAATAATTGGTAGTCTTCAAAACGGTGTTGATTTTTTAGATCCCACATGGCTTGCAGATAAGTGCTTAAAGGGTCAAGCACTCGGGGGGCTAGCGGTAAATCAACCCGTTCCCCGTTGTGCTCAGCGCGAATCCTACCTGCTGACCAATCAAAACGGTACTGCGTGTGTTCCTCTCGGCTCCCCCCACGCCGCTGAAAACGATAGTTCAGCGGCTCGACCTGCGCACCGATGCGCCCTTCAACCTGTTCAGTAATTTCATCGCGCAGAATCAGTCGCGCTAAACCGGTCGCGCGCAGTTGCGATTCCATCTGATAAAACCCCTCACCAGCACTGCGCAATATAATGGTGCCCTCCCCTGCCGGTACGCCCTTAGCGTACACACGGTATTGAGCTTCAAAAGGCGTAATCGGCAGTGCTTCTGCTACCGCCAGCGGTGTTAGTAAGCAACTCAGTAAGATCACAAGGCTGCGCATGACGATTCCCCAAAATCAAGCTCAACAGGCTGAGACAATGGGTGATCATCTAAGTACACCTGCTGATTATGCAAACGGACTCGACCGGCGGCAAACCAACCGATCACCATGGGATAAAGTTGATGTTCTTGAGTCAGCACCCGAGCGGCCAAACGCTCGGGATCATCATCGGGATGGACATTAACAGCAACCCGCGCAATCACCGGCCCTCCATCCAGCTTGGGGGTTACAAAATGCACACTGGCACCATGCTGTAAGTCTCCTGCGGCAAGGACGCGGGCATGGGTGTTTAAACCGCGATAGGCAGGCAATAATGAGGGATGAATGTTCAGCAAACGCCCGTGGTACTGATTGACAAACTCAGCGCCAAGAATCCGCATAAATCCAGCCAGAAAGACCAAGTCAGGGGCAAAAGGTTGAATCGCTTGATGCAGCGCGGCATCAAACTGGGCACGATCTGGGTAATCACGGTGGTCAACCACTCGGGTCACAATACCTGCTTGGCGAGCGCGTTCTAAGCCTAGGGCATTCGAATTATTGCTGATCACCGCGACGACTTCAGCCGCCAGCGACTGGGCACTTAGCGCGTCAATCACCGCTTGCAGATTACTGCCACGACCGGAGATCAACGCAACCAGGCGAATCATGAGCGCCACACCACCTGTGGTGGTGTCTGTGCCCCAGCAGACGGTTCAACTTGGCCGATTAACCACGCCGTTTCACCGCTAGCCCGCAGTATGGACAATGCGCTGTTAACGGCTGCAGCCGGTACACACACCACCATACCAATGCCGCAGTTAAACGTCCGCCACATTTCGGCGTCGGCGATAGCACCCTGCTGCTGAATCCAATCGAATAGTAAGGGCCGCGGCCACGCCTTAGCGTCAATGACCGCTTGCGTAGCTGGCGGCAAAACCCGAGGCAGATTTTCGGTTAAGCCCCCGCCGGTAATATGCGCTAAGGCATGAATCTCCACTGCTTGACGCAATTGCAACACCGACTGCGCATAAATGCGTGTGGGCGCTAACAACGCCTCGCCCAGCGTACCCTCAGCCCAGGGCATGGTTAAACTCACCCCACTGCGCTCTACGATTTTACGAATCAGTGAATAACCATTGGAATGCGGCCCGGAAGCGGCCAATCCGATTAAACCATCACCAGGCTGGACACGATCAGCGCTCAGCACAGCGTCTTTTTCAACCACACCGACACAAAATCCAGCCAGATCATACTCTTCACCGTTGTAAACCCCTGGCATTTCCGCAGTTTCCCCACCGATCAACGCACAACCGGCAAGTTCACAACCGTGGGCAATACCGGCAATAATATCCGCCGCTTGGTCAGTATTCAGTTGACCGGTCGCGTAATAATCGAGAAAGAACAAGGGTTCAGCACCGGTGACAATCACATCGTTAACACACATGGCCACCAAATCGATGCCAATAGTATCGTGGCGCTGGAGCCGTTGTGCCAATTTGAGCTTAGTCCCAACGCCATCGGTTCCGGCCACCAACACCGGCTGGCGATAACGCCCCACTGGCAATTCAAACAGGCCGCCAAAGCCCCCCAACCCCCCAAGCACTTCAGGGCGCAGAGTACGCTGCACTGCGGGTTTAATGCGTTCAACCAAAGCATTACCGGCGTCAATATCAACGCCAGCCTCACGATAACTGAGGGGAGGATCAGGCTTCACAGACATGGGCAGGGCGTCGGATTGACCGTCAGTGACGGGTTGCACAACGAGGCGTCAGTTGCCAATCGAGAACATGGATTCAAGATCGTGGCGGGAGAAACTTTGAAAAGCCAACAGGGTTTCGGTCTGTTCAATCGTCTCTAAAGCGGCCAACTGGCGGGTGACCGCATCGGCCATGCGGTCATTGTCCGCTACACGCAAAATCGCAACTAAATCAAAGCGACCGCCGACTGAGTACACCTCGGCCACACCTGGCAACTCGGCTAACTGAGCCGCAGTCGTTTGCACCTGACCGCGACGAATAGTCATCAAGACAATAGCTGTAACCATCTTAACGCACCATGGCAATAAGCAAAATGACAAATAACACCACTAACCCTATGGGCAATAAGAAACCGGGCCAGTCCTTAGGCGCTTTGCTACTGGCTTCCAAGGTTGCTTTAAAGCCACCGCGGAACAGGAAAAAAATCATAACCGCAATGACACCCACTAAAATAATATTCAGCCAGCCCGGTGTATCCATGCTCAATCCTCCCAGCGTCGGAACACTAAGGTCGAGTTGGTGCCGCCAAAACCAAAACTGTTGGACATGACGGTGGTTAAATCCACATCGTCACGGCGTTCAAGCACGATAGGTATATGTTCTGCTTCGGGATCCAAGCGATCAATATTAGCCGATGCTGAGATAAAGCCGTCTTGTTGCATCAGCATGCAGTAAATCGCCTCATGGACACCAGCCGCTCCGAGTGAATGGCCACTGAGCGATTTGGTCGCACTGATTGGTGGAATGTGATCACCAAACACTTCACGCACGGCGATCAGTTCTTGCACATCACCGACTGGGGTACTGGTGCCGTGGGTGTTGAGATAATCAATCGGCGCATCCACTGTGCTCATCGCCTGTTGCATACAGCGCACAGCGCCTTCACCCGAGGGCTGCACCATATCGTGGCCATCGGAGGTCGCACCATAGCCGACCAACTCGGCGTAGATTCGCGCCCCACGGCGGCGGGCATGCTCCAGCTCTTCAAGCACTAACATGCCCCCACCCCCAGCGATGACAAAACCATCGCGATCAGCGTCATAAGGCCGTGACGCGGCTTCTGGGCGATCATTGTATTTACTGGATAACGCGCCCATAGCATCAAACAGCATGGTGGTGCTCCAGTGCAGTTCCTCACCGCCCCCGACAAACACCCGGTCTTGCTTATCCCATTGAATCAATTCAGCACCGTGGCCAATACAATGCGCACTGGTGGCACAGGCTGAGCTCAATGAATAATTCACCCCTTTAATCCGAAACGGCGTGGCCAAACAGGCTGATGTGGTGCTAGCCATGGTACGCGGCACCATATAAGGGCCTACCCGACGAATGCCTTTGGTTCGCAGAATATCGGCGGCGGCGACAATATTTTCAGGACTGGCGCCACCACTGCCCGTGACTAAGCCGACTCGGGGATCGGCAATGTGCTCAGGCTTTAAGCCCGCATCGTCCACGGCCTGTTGCATCGCAATATAGGTATAAGCGGCCGCTTGCCCCATAAATCGTAATACTTTGCGATCAATATGGGCTGACAGATCAATGTCAATCGCGCCATGCACCTGTGAACGCATGCCAAGATCTTTATATTCTTGGCAGAAACTGAAACCACTGCGCCCCTGATACAAAGCGTCGCGCACTTGGTTTTTATGCTGACCCAGACTAGAAACGATGCCTAGTCCCGTAATTACTACACGTCGCATAGGAATTCTCAAAAGCTGTCTGTACTGGTAAACAAGCCGACCCGTAAATCTTTACCCAGGTAGATTTCCCGACCGTCGACCGCCATACTGGCATTGGCAATACCCATAACCAGTTTTCGCATAATCACCCGTTTCATCTCGATGCGATAGGTCACTTTATGGTGTTTCGGCAATACCTGTCCGCTAAACTTCACCTCACCACAACCTAACGCCCGACCACGTCCTAAACCACCCCGCCAAGCGAGATAAAAACCCACTAATTGCCACATCGCATCTAAACCAAGACAACCGGGCATGACTGGATCACGTTCAAAATGGCAGTCAAAAAACCATAGCTCCGGTTTTACATCCAACTCAGCTTCCATTAAACCTTTGCCAAAGGAGCCACCATCGGCGCTGATGTGCGTGATGCGATCGAACATCAGCATCGGTGGCAAAGGCAACTGGGCATTGCCCGGTCCGAACAGATCACCTCGGCCACAGGCCAGCAACTCATCGTACTGGTAATGATCTTTACTATTCAAGAGTTCATCGTCTCCATCAGGTTGCATTAGTTTGCCGTATCGGGCTTAGGGGTTGGCACCAATACGGGCACTAACAGGCGGAAAGGTAACAACAACAAGCCAGCGATTAATAATTTGCAACCTAAGTCGCCAAGCGCCCAAGTCATCCAAGGCAATCCAGTACCGGCAAAAGCCAAACTGAAAAACAAGGCGGTATCTAATGTTGAAGCGGCGCTTGAGGAGATCAATGGCGCTTTCCACCAACGCTGCTGACGCAGACGATTAAATACCATAATATCAAGCAATTGTGCGCTTAAAAAGGCGACACCCGAAGCTAAAGCAATGCGTGGCGTCGCTAACCATAGCGATAATACCACTGCTAAGGCAAAGCCCCAAATCACCACCCGCCGTGCCTGCGCACTTCCCAAACAACGGTTGGTCAAGTCCGTGACCAGAAACGCGATCGGATAGGTCAGCGCCCCATAGGTTAACCAATCATTAATAGGAAACTGAACCAAATAGTTTGATGCCGTGACGACCAGCATCATGGCAGCAATGCCCATTCCGACAGCGGGAATCTTGGTTTTCGTTAATGTAAGCGGTTTGCGCAGCATGACGTTCGATATCGGCACAGTAGTCACAGAACGTCACAGTATAGCCGAAATCGGCAGCGCGGAAAAACGGTTAACTTAATCCGCGCTGAGTCCCTCTAAGAACGATACAGTGCTTGGGTTAAGGCAACATCTCGCTGATAAATATCATCATTAAAATGCACCTTGCCGTGCTCATCGACCCAGGCCGTCCAGTAGAATAAATGCACGGCTATAGGTTCAGTGAGGTTGACGCGCCGTTCACGGGTTTGCTGCATGGCGACAGTGATGCGTTCCGCTGACCAGTTACCTTGATCACGTAATAAATATTCCGCCAGCTCAACCGGTGCATCGGTACGCACACACCCTGAACTCACAGCGCGCTGGGATCGGTTAAACAGAGAACGTCCTGGGGTATCATGGATGTAGACATTATGCTCATTGGGAAACATAAATTTAACCCCTCCCAAGGCATTGCGTGGGCCGGGATCTTGGCGCAGGGTAAAATTGAAATTGCGAGCGTTCACGGCTGACCAATCCACTGTCGTGGGGTCAACTTGCTGACCTTGCGAAAAAATGCGGATGCGCTCGGCTTGTAAGGCATTAGGATCACGTTGCAATAAGGGCAATTTATCGCGCACCGCGATAGAACGCGGAATATGCCAGAAGGGACTGAACACCAGATAACTCATCTGATCCGTGAATACCGGCGTCGCCCGACTGCGCTGACCCACCACCACACGTGAATCGATGAGGGTTTGCCCCTGCTCGATCACCCACATCCGCTGCGCCGGAATATTCACTAAAATATAGCGCTGCCCCAAATCTTCAGGCAACCAGCGCAAACGCTCTAAGTTGATTTCCAGTTGCTCAATTCGTGTGCTAATCGGCACATTTAATGCGCTTAGGGTTTGCGGGCCGACGATACCATCGACGGCCAGACCATGCCGGGTTTGAAACCGCCGCACCGCTTGTTCCAATTCGGCATCGAACAACTGCGCTGGTGTCACCTGACGATCCTGACTATTAAGATCACCGCTGACTTGCAAGCGTTTGCGCAACGCCACCACCCGAGCATTATGACTGCCCCGCTCCAAACGCTGCCCTACAGGTACGGTTGGCCACCCTCCCGCCTCGGCCAAATGCCGATAATCCGCCAAAGCTTGGCGCAGAGCGGCATAAGCCGGATAAGGTGATGATAAACGTCCTAGCGTCTGATCAATATCACGTTGTTCTATGGCTTCGGTCAACACACTGGCTAAATCGACACGGCGTGGTGACAAGCCCCAGTTATCATGGACTCGCCGTGGATCGAGACGCCCTACCGATATATGTTGCGCATAGGTTAAAAAGGCATCGCTGAGTAATAACTCCATATCGGCAAGCTGGCGCACCGTGGGTTCATAAGCAATGCGCAGACTCCGTAAATGCTGCTGCAATTCCGCACGGTGA
>PWUP01000328.1 GCA_003562535.1 Gammaproteobacteria bacterium
GAGGTGATCTACAATGAACGCTGGGCGCAGGTTCTGGGCTATACCTTAGCGGAACTGCTGCCCACCACCAAGGCCACATGGCAAACGCGCTTGCATCCCGACGATGCCGAACGGGTACAACAGCGCTTAACCCGTCACCTCAGTGGAACGGATACCCATTATGCTGCGGAATACCGGATGCGTCATCGGCAAGGCCATTGGATATGGTTGAACAGCTTAGGCCGGGTGATCGAGCGCAATGCGGCAGGGGAGCCACTACGGATGGCCGGTATTGATCTGGATATTACCGCCCGCAAGCAGCACCAAGCCCAGTTGGATCATATCGCTCGTCATGATGCTTTGACCGGCTTACCCAACCGGCTGGCGTTTATAGAACAGTTGCGTGACCTGATGGCCGCTGCCCAGCCCCTGGCCGTGGCTTATATCGACCTCGACGACATCGTTGCCCTTAATGAAACGTACAGCCATACGGTTGTGGATCAATATCTAGGGGTATTGGCGCGGCGTCTGAGTGCCGTGTCAGCCAAACCTGAGCATGTGGCGCGCATCGGTGGTGATGAATTTACAGTGCTACTGAGTGGAGGGGATGCCTGTGTGACGCGATTGGGGGATGCCGTACTGGCCGCCGTGTGTCGCCCGGTCACCTTAGGCGGCCAAATGATGTCGGTGACCGCAAGCGTGGGGGTCACATCTTTCCCGCAACCGCGTGCTGTGGATGCCGAGCAATTACTGCGTCAAGCCGATCAAGCCATGTACCGTGCGAAATTGGCGGGTAAAAATCGGTGCCATGTATTTGACCCCGAACACGATCAAATGACCCGCAAGCGCTACTTGCAGCTTGATGATCTCCAACGGGGACTGAAGGCTGGAGAGTTTGTCTTGTATTACCAGCCTAAGGTCAATTTGCGCACCGGTGCCTTACTCGGTTTTGAAGCCTTGATCCGCTGGCAACATCCGCAGCGTGGCTTACTGGCTCCGGGCGCGTTCATTCCCTTGATTGAAAATCATCCCCTGTCTATACCCTTGGGTGATTGGGTGATCGAAGCGGCACTCAGCCAATTGGAACAGTGGCAACAGAAGGGTTTAAACACCTCAGTGGCCATCAGTGTCAATATCAGCACGGTGCAGTTGCACGATAACGGCTTTGTTGGCCGCTTAAAGAAGCAACTACAAGCACACCCCCAAATCCCACCCGGCCACTTGGAATTGGAAATCTTGGAAACGGGGGCCATTAACGACATGGATCGGGCGGCAACACTGACCAAGGAGTTGCAGCGCTTGGGCGTGGTGGTGTCTTTGGACGATTTTGGCACCGGCTATTCCTCGCTGACTTTTCTCAAACGATTGGCGGTGGACGTGCTGAAAATTGATCAAAGTTTTGTACGGCAAATGCTCGATGATCCTGATCATCTTGTGATTATTGAAAGTATTTTGTACCTAGCTCAGAGTTTCGGGCGTAAAGTCATTGCCGAAGGCGTGGAAAACGAAGCACAAGGCTGCCTGCTGTTGGAGTTAGGCTGCGAGTTCGGCCAGGGTTATGGGATTGCCCGTCCGATGCCTGCCGAGCAGATACCCCAATGGGTGGCCGACTGGCGTCCGCCACAGCGTTGGCGACAAGTGGATGCCTTGGATAAATCTTTAATGCCCATGATATTAGCGGAAGCCGAGCATCGTATCTGGTTTAAAGCGTTATGCGCTTATCTGCAACAGCAAACCGATGCTTTGCCCCGCTTGGACGCCCAACAGTGTCGTTTCGGACGCTGGCTACACTCGGCGCAGGCTCAGCAGCTTCTCGGTGATCACCCCGCATGGGCAACGCTGCATGAACGCCATGACGCTCTGCATAGGTTTGCCCAGCAACAGATCAATCCGGCCACTCGTCGCCAAGACGCCCTAACCGCACAGGCGCTGACTGAACTCAACTCGCTCAGTGAGGCGCTATTGGCTTTGTTGCAGGAAGTGCGGCGTTAGTGTGTGGCATAATCGCCAGTTAATGGAAATGTGTAAACTACCGTGCTTACAATGGCTATGTCCAATTATAAACGTGCCGATGATCGTACTCGTCAACGCCTGGCTCAAGAATGTGCTCGTATTATGGCCGAAGAAGGTGTTAAAGATTTTAAGTTAGCTAAAAGCAAAGCCCGCGAACGCTTAGGCGTATCACCACGCGTTGCCTTACCCAGTAATATGGAAATTGAGGCCGCTTTATTTGAGCAGCAACGTCTGTTTAATCCTGATGAGCAGCAGCAGCTCCGCCATCTGCGGCAAATTGCCCTAGAAGCGATGACATTTTTGCAACCGTTTCAACCCTGTTTGGTAGGTTCTGTATTAAAGGGTATTGTAACCCGCCGTTTGGAAGTGCAACTGCATGTGTTTGCGGATACCAGTGAGGAATTAATCCTGTATTTGATGGATCATCATATACCTTTTGAAATCTCGGAACGGCGTTTGCGTACTGGTTCTCAAGGTTATCAACAGTTTCCTGTGATCCAATTCGTCGTTGATGACGCTACGGTGGATTTGACAATCTTTACCCATCACAGTGGGCGCGCCGCTCCACGCAGTCCGGTTGATGGTCAACCGATGCGCCGCGCTCGATTATCCGAGGTACAGGATCTTATGTAAGCGTTCATCCGCCTGTCTTAAACCCCGCTCCCTCTCCCTTTTGGAGAGGGTTGGTGAGAGGGGTTTTGGGGAGCGAATGATGAGGATCGGCATAAAAAAAGCCCCAATGGAGAGGGGCTTTTTAGGGGAGAGGCGCCTGGCGATGACCGACTTTCGCATGGGGAAGCCCCACACTATCATAGGCGCTGGGCGGTTTCACTACTGAGTTCGGGAAGGGATCAGGTGGTTCCCACCCGCTATGGTCGCCAGGCAAAA
>PWUP01000296.1 GCA_003562535.1 Gammaproteobacteria bacterium
GCCCGATTTCAAACAACCCAGGCATACGTTGGAACCACGTTGGGCCGTTGTCAATATACCGCAGGGATTCGATCTGCAGACCAGATGCTTGGGCAAGGCGTTGCAGCGCTTGCCTAGAGTTAGCTTGAAATACTGTTGGGTAAACATCCTTGGTTTCCCTCGCAGTATCGCGGCGTAGTGTCTTGACGGCTATTTCATGCAGTCGATGGGGTGTGAGCCAAGCGGCTAACGATTTGTACGACCAAAAATTAGGTGCAAGGGCGATAAACCGTCCACCAGGACGTAATACTCGTGCAACTTCAGCAAATACGGCTTGGGGTTGGGCGAGATGTTCAAGTACATATTCAGAGAACACTAGATCGAAACTTTCATCTGCGAAGGGCATTGCTGCGCCGTCCGCTTCATAAGCTTCGCCCGGATATTCCTGTAGTGCGGTAGCATCTGGATCCACACCAACGACTCGAATGCTTTTAGGAAATAGCGCTAACATACCGCCTAGATCACGCCCACAACCTAAATGTAATGCCTCGCTTACATCGGTTAACTGGTTGGTCAGTAATGTTCGATAGCTGTGGCTACCACCTTGGTAACGACTCAAAACCTCACAAGTGTAGTCTGCATAGCTCATGCGCTGTGATCCTCTGTTGCATCGGGTTCGGTGCTATTAAGCTCTGGTAACAGTTCCTGATAAACCGCGAATGTTTGTTGAAATACCGTTTCTTGATCGAATGTTTCTAGGACAATAGCCCGGCTGGCTGCTCCCATTTGCTGGCGTAATTGAACATTTTCAGCTAGTTGCCGCATTGCATTTGCCAGTGCATCCACATTACGCGGCGGTACTAATAGACCGTTGTGTTGGTGCTGTACTATTTCCCGACACCCTGGTACGTCCGTGGCAATCAAGGGTAGGCCACAGGCTGCACCTTCTAGCAAACTGCGCGGTACGCCTTCGCCATAATTGGTTGGTAACACCATAATATCGACCTGTTTGAGTAGGCTGGCCATGTCAGCCACATGACCTAGGAGGGTCACAGCCCCTTGTTGTTGCCATCGTTTAAGCTGCTCGACTGGGATGGACGCTGGGTTGCCGGGATCGGGTTGACCCGCAATTAAGCAGTTGAGTGATAAACCCGCCTCCCGTAGCTGTTGGGCGGCAGTGACGTATTCGCCCACACCTTTTTCCCATAACAACCGAGTTGCCAATAGCATTGTCAGCGGTCGCGTTGGGTCAGTCGGCGCTGTTGGTTTAAAGCGTTCGGTATCTACCCCAGAACCACGAATCAGGCGGATAAATTCAGGCTGAATCAAGCGTCCTTGTTTGAAGCTGTGAACATCATCAGGGTTTTGCAAAATTAGGCGACTGCCCGTACCACCTAATGCTAATCGTAGCAGTAACCGCACCCATGGCCGCAACAACCGTGCTTTGACACCGGTATTAGTGAAAACATGGCCTAGACCGGTCACGGCATTGACTCGTGCATTAGTGCCGGTGAGTCGAGCCGCCAGCGAGCCGTATACTACACTTTTGATGGTGAAATGATGAGCCAGTTTAGGGCGCTCGTGGGCATAAACACGGCGAATGTGGTTGAGTAGGATCAGTTCACGCAACGGGTTGATGCTCAGCCGGTTCATGGGTATGGATTGCCATCGAAATCCAGCTTCACGCAGACGTGAGCCGTACTCGCCGGGTGGCGATAAGAACAGCACGTCTAAACCTTGAGTACGCAGGTACTGCGCCAGTGGTAATCGGAAGTTGTAAAGATACCAATCGGTATTGGCGAACAATATAACTTTCAAAATATACTCAATGGGTTAATGGATTGATGTCTATTTTGGTGCTAACGGGATAGCTCAACACCGCAGCATACGCCGCGCTAGAACCGAGTAGTTCATGATCGCTCCCTAATCCCAGACCACAGTTCTCGATAAGCACCCGCCATCCGTTCAATACTGAAGTGTTTCTCAATTCTCGTCCGTGCGGCATGGCAGCGTGGCTTCCAACTCGGAGAATCCAATTCATTCAACGCCTTTATAATAGCTTCTGCTAAGGCTAAAGAGTCTTTCGCGGGCACGACCCAGCCGGTATCACCGACAATATAAGCGGCATCGCCCACATCGGTCACCACGCAAGGGGTACCGCAGGACATAGCTTCGGCCACTACATTGGGGAAGGCCTCAGAAGAACTGGGGAGGACATACACATCCAGTGCGTTCATGATTTTCGGTATATCGTTCCTGCGGCCAAGAAGACGCACAATGTCGGTTAACTTTAATTTGGCAATCATCTTGACAAGTGCTGTATTGGCACCATCAACCCCTGTTCCTGCAAGAATGCATTTGAATCTAATTTCCCGTGCACACACCTTCGCCAGTGCATTGAGCAGGTTTTCGTGATCCTTCTGCGGATCAAATCGGCCAACGGCACCAATCAGGGGTATTGTGGGATCGAGTTGAAGCGTACTGCGAATTGCTATTCCTTGTTCACGATCGGGCTGAAAATCGGACAAATCATAACCATTGGGAATGAAACGCATCTTCTCACGACAGTATCCCAGTTCCTCATGCACCTCTATCGCCCGCTGGGCACATACTGCAATCCGCGAGGGAACCCACCACGATAGTTTAGCGAGCAATTTGGCAATCCAGATGGTGGTTCGTTTCGATTTTCCCGGCTCAAGCGTGGTGTGGCGGATGCCCCACACCACGTTATTCATTCTTGCCACGCGCGCCGCTAATCCACCCACTAAATCCCCGTGGTACATCCAAGTCTGTATTACATCCGGTTTATGCCGTCGCAAAAGCCTGACCAAGCGGAAAAACGCTGTTGGTGATGGCTGACCTGGTGCCATCTGTAGTGTGACCACCGTAATACCCA
>PWUP01000292.1 GCA_003562535.1 Gammaproteobacteria bacterium
CCAAAATGGCAGAAATCGCCGTTCAAGTCGACACCACCCGAAAACGCGCCTAACATGTTGATCAAAAACTCCTTTTCTGCGGTCAGGTCGACTTTAACCGGACACTAATGATATTGCAGATGAAATAGGCGCGGTCTACTGAATCGATTGTGTTCTGGTGGACCTAACGGCCTTAAAGTTTGTGCCAGTTCACGAAAATCCTTGACGTCCTCTACTCGAGGGGGTAGCATTAGTTCTGAATTTTCAGTTACTCCATGAGGGGACTGGGATTCTTCAGTGAAAATTCCAAGGAGAAAATAGTCATGCGCAAGACTGAGTGGGCTACACCCAAACTGGAAGTGCTGAGTGCCCGCAAGACGGCCGCTGGGGGCTCATTGGCACCGGACGTGTTTCATACACGTGAGAGCAGCGAAAACGCCCAGCCATCTGGTGAAGATCCAGGCCCGGGCCCGTCCTGAGTAGTTTAGGGAACTGTTAAGATGAAGCCAGGTCATTGACCTGGCTTTTTTTTTACCCGATATTTATTCCCGCTTTTCAGTAGAAGTAATTTCCCGGGGCAGGCGTCATCTGACAATTGCGCGCCAAATCGATGCACCATTGAAAGTGTGCCGTACTCCGGGCTGCTGGCTCGATCCATAGGCGCCCGGCCGTAATTGCCGCCAGTCGCGCAAACCTTTGTCTGGTCGAAGGAAGTTGTTCGCCCTCGTCGCCCTCGTCGCCCACGCGGTGCGTGCCCGGATGGGGATTTCGCCAATAAATGCAATCGACATGCTCGGGTTGCGTCACGGAAGCCAGTTTTACGCGTCTCAGCAACGCATCCCGGCGAACCGGCATCCCTGAATCATCTTCAAGTCCGAGGAGTACGAGTGCATGAGGCCAAAGCAGGGTGCCGCTACCCTGAGGGTGAATGCTGGGGCCATTTATCGAAGACACATCGATTCGAGCCAAACTGTCGCTGAGTATTCGGCCACCCTGGACCGCAAGGCGGGCTGCGGCAGTGGATCGCCCGCTGCCTGAGGCACCGCAGAATACGATCGTATTGCCATTGTGGGCTACAGAAGCTGCGTTCAGGCAGAAGCTGTCGTTGAAAATCATTGCCATGACCATCGGACCCTCCAGCAAGAGCGCCCGAACCAGGGAGTCTTCGACATTCCCGGGGTCTATTTCGATGATGCCGGGCCGAATCCGGAAGAAAACTCGGTTTTTTAGCCACCACCAACCCTCCCGCGGCCCTACCGCCCAGTTTGGCCCGTATTTTTCGAGATCAGACGGGATAGATCCCAGGCGGGTTTCGTGGATGTGAATGTCGGCGTCTATTTCGGCGTCTGCCACTTCCAGTTCGGGCAGTGGGTACCGGCTCTCCAGAGTCAGGCCGCAATAGCGATAGCGCGAGCTCATGTGTTAGTCTCGGCGCGGCGTTCCAGCAGGTGTTCTACGATGCCGTATTGTTGATCGAGCTGCTTCTGGCATTCGACAGGAAGTAGACGGCGGCCATCGCCCACCTTTCCGGCGCGGAAAAATCTGCCATGTTTTGATGCCTCCCGAAAACCACGTTCACGCTCAATCTGGCTAAGCCTGCGGAAGCTGCTTGCTTCGATAGCAGCCGCAATTGCGTCATCCTCGGCGGAAACGCCCAGAAAACCTGCCGCTCTCCGGAATGTTTCCACGGGTTCAGCATGCATGTCTTCATATCTGATCAGGCACACGTCCAGTGGCGCGGACAGCCAGCTCGTGACGTGACCGGACCAGGACAGAAGGCGCTGACGAAGCTGGGTGCTGGACCGGTCTTTTCGATAGTCCAGTGTTGTGTTTTCCTTGCACAGCAATTCTACAGTCTGTTCGAGTGATCGTTTCCAGTGGTTGGCCGCCGAGATGGCGACATCCCACGGACTTCGGAGGATATAGATGGCCGCAAAATCTGGACGACTGCCCATCAGGGGGCGGCCATCGTCCAAGTAAGTATATGCGTCGTGGGTCTTGCGCAGACAGACTGGCCCAGACCAATCATGCCCGATGACCCTGTCAATATCGGGTCGCAGACTGTCGCACTCCTCAGCCGTCAAAAGGGCCGGCGGCGTGCCTGTGATTTCGTGAAAAGGTGAGCGCGCCGATGCAATCAGATTGTTCAGCGGCAGGTGATTTGGGTCCACCGGTGCCTTGTCGGGATACAGGAGATTGGACAGAAACACCCGAAACCAGGTATTTCCTGATTTCGGGTAGGACGCCAGCCAGACGGTTCGCAACTCGGTTTCCTCGCGCCGATTGATTATGGGCCGGTCAGGGCGCCAGCTCGAAACGATCCTGAAAGATCGGATCGATCGGGCGGAACAGAGCGTCCACGCTACAGTCCGCATTGATCGATTCGGTGGTGAACACTTGGCCGTCCAGTGTGCCGCCGCAGGTTCCCTCCACGTCCAATATCGCAAAGCCGGGATCCGGCGTCAGGGTGAAGTCTACCGTTGCGCCTTGGCCGACCGTCTGGGGCAGGTCAGGATTGATACCGCCACCGGCACCGGCCGACGGGGTAACGGTATATGCGGTCGCAAATGTGGCTTCGACTGTGCAGTCGGCGGTGACGGGATCGGTCGTGAACAGCAAGCCGTCCAGCGTGCCGCTGCAAGTGCCGTCGACGCTGGTAATCTTATAGCCCGGGTCAGGGGGGAGGGTGAATGTGACGTTCTGTCCTTCCTCGACGACTTGCGCTGAATCCGGGTCGATGGTCCCGTTCGCCCCGGCGCTCGGCGTCACTTCGTGGGTGATGATCAGGAACTCAGCGAACTGACTGGACAGCTCACCACCTGCCCGACTGAAAAAACCTCCCACAGAAATCCGATCATCAGTGGCCGCCAGGGCGAG
>PWUP01000244.1 GCA_003562535.1 Gammaproteobacteria bacterium
CGGTTATTGGAAGGGGGTTGGACTCCTCAACAGGCCCGGACAGTACTTCAAAACTCGCTAGAAACGGAGTTGGTAGTGACAGCGAATATCCGGGAGTGGAGGCACATTCTGAAGTTGAGAACGGCTTCAAGTGCGCATCCGCAATTCCGGGAGGTAGCGTGCCCGCTGCTGGGGGACTTCCTTGAAAGGAGTCCGATTCTGTTCCAGGGTATACAATAAGGGGGTGGTATACTTAGTTGCCCTAATATAAGGTCGGGGCTGATTGGATAGGGTGGAAAACTCAATTCTGAGTTGCTGATGAAAGGATAGTAAATGCCTCATAGGTCTGGGGTTAAGAAGACGAAGTCAGGGATCAAAGCTGGCCCAGTGAAGCAGCGGAAGGGGGCAAAAATGACTACTGACGGTCTTACGGATAAGCAGCGTATCTTCGTAGAGGAATACCTAGCTGACTTTAATGCTACAAGGGCTGCAGAGGCTGCTGGGTATAGTAACCCCCAGGTATCCGGGGCTAGGCAATTACAGAACCCGAAGATAGCTGCTGTAGTCGAGAAATATATGGCCCGAGTGCAGAAGCAATACGAGCTGACCCGCGAAGCCATTTTAGAGCAACTAGCTTACTGCGCCTTAAGGACTGGTGGTGACTTCGTAGATGACGACGGCCGTATCGTCCAGAACATCAAGAAGCTACCTAAGGCAGCACAGGGGGCCATAGACGGCATCAAGCAGAAGGTCCGCAAGTATTATGACCGTGAGGGCAACCTAGCCGGAGAAACCGTAGAGACCGAGCTCAAGCTTGTGTCTAAGGCAACGGCCTTGGACCTAGCCATGAAGCACAAGGGGCTCTTCGCAGCGGAGAAACACGAACACCTTATGACCCAGCTAGACTGGGATAAGATGCATGAACCACCAGAATCCGGAGACGACGGTATAATCGACGGGGAGGTAGTCCAGCGCGCCTTGGAGCACAAATGATGAGCTATGACCCGGACGAGAGGGTAGTCTGCTTTGACTGCATGCGGGTATTTCCCAAGAGCCAGACGTACCATCCCAGGGCGATTGGAGACCCCCAGATTCCTAAGGTACGGCGGTGTGAAGAGTGCCACGAACAGATCATAAGACGCCGGGTAAGGGAGACCACATACGCGATGGAGACACACGAAACCCGGGCTATATCCAAGTGGTAAGCAACGGCAAGTACCCCAGCGTGATTGATCCGGTCAGGTTCGTACGCGAGCTATGGCCGGACATTCATTTGTACGACCGGCAAGCCGAGATTCTGTACTCGCTACGGGACTGCGATGAAACTATTGCCGTAGCCGGGAATATGCTGGGCAAAGACTTCGTGGCCGCTCTTGGGGTTCTATGGTTCTTTATCACCCGTAGCCCTTGTCGCGTGGTTACCACTAGCGTAGACGCCACACAGCTCGAAGGGGTACTCTGGGGTGAAATACGGCGGTTCATGCAGACAGCTAAGTACCCCCTGGACTCTAGGCAGGGTGGTCCTCTACTAGTCAACCACTTGCAGCTCCGTAAAGTCACTAAGGGTCAAGTCTGTGGCATTTCCTATGCGATCGGCAGGGTGGCTGCAAAGGGTGAGGGTATGCTGGGCCATCACGTTGCAGACGTAGGCGACGGCATACCCCGTACTCTGTTTGTAGCCGACGAAGCCTCCGGAGTAGACGACGAGTCTTACAATCGAGCAGATACTTGGGCCCGACGCAAGTTGATCATCGGCAACCCGTACCCTTGCACCAATTTCTTTATTAAGGGGGTCAAGCAAGGGGCTCAAAAGGATGGTGAGTCCGGCCGTACCCTACGGAATGTAATACGGATACGGGCTGAGGATTCCCCGAATGTAAGGCTGGGTCTAGCCGAGAAGGCGAAAGGCAGCAAGCCCTCCAAACGCTTACTGATCCATGGCGTCCTGAGCTATGAAGAGTACCGTATCCGTCGGCAGACCTGGGACCCCATACGACAGTGTATCGGTTTAGACGGTGAGTTCTATGAGGGGGCTGAGGTACTGATGTACCCGCCAGACTGGCTCAACCACGCAGAGCAGTTGGCCGATATGCGACCTAAGGGGTTCCGGCCTACCGGCGTCGTATCCATGGGGGTAGATCCGGCAGAGGGCGGGGACTCTAGTTGCTGGAGCGTCGTATCTAATGAGGGGCTGATCGACCTGCGACGGCTCAAGACTCCGGACACGAACGTCATACCAAGCCACACCATCCAGCTCATCAAGCAGTATGGTATTGATCCTCAACGGGTCTGCTTCGACGTCGGCGGCGGCGGCAAGCAACACGTAGACCGGCTCAGGGCCCAAGGCTATCCGGTCCGCGCTATAGGGTTTGGAGAGGCACCTAGCCCTCCCCCGAAGCGTGGCTTACACACCATCAAGGAACGGGTTCGTACGTCTGAAGAGCGGTATACTTATCGTAACCGCAGAGCCGAAATGTACGGCATGCTCCGCGAGGCTTTGGACCCATCGAACGAGCGGGGGTTTGGCATCCCAGCCAAGTACGACGAGCTGCGACGCCAGCTGGCCCCGTTGCCCTTGCTCTACGACGGCGAGGGCCGAGTGTATCTTCCCCCCAAGAACAAGAAGAACCGTAACAGTAAAGAGGAAAACCTGTTTGACATGCTGGGGTGCTCCCCCGATGAGGCGGACTCCCTAGTGCTTGCGGTATTCGCGCGGTTCAGTAAGGGAGTAGGGGCGCCAGTAGGAGCCATTGCGATCTAACAAACGCGGAGAGGAAAATGTTCAGAGACTACGATAATGATCTAGCCGCCCTCCAGCAGGCTATTATCAACAACATCTCAAGCCTTGCCGGAACCCGTAGCGGGCTCCTGAGTCAG
>PWUP01000288.1 GCA_003562535.1 Gammaproteobacteria bacterium
CGATGTTGGATGATCGGGCGCGCTACTGGTTGCCGGTGGATCTGTACATCGGGGGTATTGAGCACGCCATTTTGCATCTATTGTATGCCCGCTTTTATCACAAAGTCATGCGGGATCAGGGTCTGGTCGAGGGACCGGAGCCGTTTAAGCGTTTGTTGACTCAGGGCATGGTGGTTGCCGAAACCTACTATCGCGAACACGACGGTAAAAAAGTCTATTTTCACCCCAGCGAAGTGGATATGCAGCATGATGCCAAAGGCAAGGTGATTGGAGCGCGGCTGAAACACGACGGCCAAGCGGTCAGTGTCGGCAATGTCGAGAAGATGTCAAAATCCAAAAATAACGGCGTTGACCCGCAGGCTCTGATCGAAAGCTATGGTGCCGATACGGTGCGCTTATACACCATGTTTGCCGCCCCACCGGATCAATCCCTAGAGTGGAATGACGCTGCGGTCGGCGGCTGCTTCCGGTTCCTGAAACGCATTTGGCAATTTGCCAGCGTCCATGCCGCAATACTCAAGCAGCCGCTGCTGGCACCGGACTGGTCGAGCGCCAGCGCACCGCTGCGGGCGGCACGCTGCGAGTTACACGCCGCGCTGCAACAGGCGCTGACCGATTTCGAGCGCGAGAAATTCAACACCGTGGTGTCGGGCAGCATGACCATGATGAATGTATTAGGCCGTCTGCCGGATGACCCGCTGGCCGACGCCCTGCGCCATGAGGGTTTCAGTGCCCTGCTGCGGCTGTTGTCGCCCATCACCCCACATATCAGTCATACCCTGTGGCAACAGCTCGGCATGGGTGAGGATATTTTAAACGCCCCGTGGCCGCAGGTTGATACTGACGCCTTGGTGCAGGAACGGCTGACTTTAGTGGTGCAGGTCAATGGCAAAGTGCGGGCGCGGATTGACGTAGCGGCCAACAGCGATCAGGCTCAGATTGAACACACGGCGGTGAACGAACCCAATGTGCAACGGTTTATCGATCAACGGCCCGTGCGCAAAGTCATCGTCGTGCCTGGCAAACTGGTCAATATCGTGTGTTAAGGCGTTCCATGATGCGCCGCCGACAATGGCTGTTGACCACCCTGGCGGCGGGTGTACTGGGTGGGTGTGGCTTTCAGTTGCGTGGCCAAGTCACCCTGCCGGCGGCGCTCAATGAGATGTTTATTGATAGCCAACGTCCGCCCACTGCACCGGCCAGTCCGTTGCAGGCCGCACTGGAGCGGCGTTTGCAAGCTCAGGGCGTGGAGATCGTCGAGCAAGCCACCGCCAACAGTGCTCGGTTGATACTGCTGAGCGAAACTCCACGCCAGCGTTTAATCAGCACCGATGCCATTGGCGATACTCGTGAGTATGAACTCAGCTATCGGGTGAACTACACGCTCATGGCGGCTGATGGGCAGCGCTTGCAACCCCCTACTGCGATTACCGCAACCCGGAACATCGTTTACCGCGAAACTGAAGTGCTGGGCAGTTTTGAAACCACCGACCTAGTTAACCGCGAATTACGCGATGAAGTCGCCGCCACGCTGGTATGGCAACTCCAATATTTACGCGATCCACTACCGTTTGATTCCCCCACCCCAGGCTCATGAAGCTCAAGCCCGAACAACTCAGCCATCACCTGCGCTCCGGCCTTCAACCCCTATACCTAGTGTTTGGCGATGAACCTCTGCAACTACTCGAAGCCAGTGATGCGATTCGGGCTGCGGCTCGTCAGCACGGTTGTGCGGAGCGTGAAGTGCTGAACGTTGAAACCGGTTTCGACTGGCCGGGGTTGATCTCACGTTTGGCCAGTGGTTCGTTGTTCAGCCCGCGCCGTCTGGTAGAACTGCGCTTGGACGATGCCAAACCGGGGGATGTTGGCGGCAAAGTGCTGCTGCAGTATGCCGCTGCGCCTAACCCGGACATCGTGCTGCTGATCAGCACCGGACGATTGGATGCCAGCACCCAGAAAACTCGTTGGTTCAGTGGGCTGGAAAAAGCGGGTGTCGTGATTCAAACCCGCCCGTTGAACCCGCAGCAACTCAGTCGCTGGATCGAACAGCGCCTACAGCGGCAGGGCTTAAAGGCCACGCCTGATGCACTGAGCTTGCTGATAGAGCGCGTGGAAGGCAATCTGCTCGCTGCTGCCCAAGAAATCGACAAACTCGGATTACAGTACGCGGGCACAACCCTCGATGCGGACACCCTGATGGCTCAGCTCGGTCATCAGGCGCATTACACGGTGTTTGAGCTGGTTGATGCCGCCTTAAAGGGTGAGGCTGAACGAGCGTTACGCATCCACCACACCCTGCAAGCAGAAGATGTGGAGTTGGTGCTGATGGCGTCTTGGGCGTTGGCGCGTGAGGTGCAACTGCTGGGGCGCTTGCAGGATGAATTGGCCAACGGTGATCAGCTAATGGCGGTATTCGCCCGTCACAAAATTTGGGAGCAGCGTAAGCCGGTGCTGCAAAGCGCCCTTAAACGCTTGAGTCACCGCGACTGCCGCGAGCTGCTGATCGGCTGCGCGGCTTTAGACCGTTGCGTTAAAGGTGTGGATGACCAACCGCCGTGGCTGCTGTTGCAGCGCTTGGTGTTGCGGCTGGCGGGCGCAAGCACGGCGGGTTTATGCGTTGATCCCACTGGCGCAGCGTGAGTGACTATCGGCATGGAATTGATTCGAGGACTGCATAATCTACGCCCCCGGCATCACGGCTGTGTGCTGGCCATCGGTAACTTCGATGGAGTGCATCGCGGCCATCAGCGGGTGTTGCGGCAATTGCACCGTGCGGCTCAACACACCGGGCAAGCAGCAATGCTGATGATTTTTGAGCCACAACCGAGTGAGTATTTTGCCCC
>PWUP01000238.1 GCA_003562535.1 Gammaproteobacteria bacterium
CCAACTGACATAGGACAGTGGACTATATGTTGATCTGGGATAACCGCTTCAATCTTGGCTTAACAGAGATTGACCAGCAACATCGTCACTTATTGGATTTGGTGAATCAACTGGCTGACCACGTCGTCACCGATGGATCAACCCCTGAGCTTTCAAAGCGGCTGGCGCAATTGACAGACTATGTAACCCAGCACTTTGCCATGGAAGATGCGATCTGGCAGCACTACCTTGGCGACGATGCTTTAGTCCAGTACCATCACTTTGCGCATGAGAGTACCCTACAGGAATTATCCCAACTCAACACTGCATTAACCACATCTCCAAGCGTTGCCGCTGAGAACGCCTTACGTTGGTTCATCCGCTGCTTTGCAGACCAGGTCTGCGGACATGATCGTTACATGGCTTGCAGGGTCATAGCCCAGCAACAGGGATTGTCTGAGGCCGACGCTCAACAACAGGCGATGACCCAAATGACCGCCAGTATGCGTGCGGTGCTGGATATGCTGCTGACCCTGCGTATCAGCGCACACAAACAGGCCGAAGATCGGTCACGAAAACTGACCGCACGCCTGCATAAGCTGGCCAGCCATGTACCGGGATTTTTGTATCAATATCAACTCAACACTGACGGATCGAGCCGGTTTTCCTATGCCAGTCCGGGGATTAAAGCCATTTATGGAGTGAGTGCTGAGGCCGTAGAGCACGATGCCGAAGCCGTATTTGCGATGTTACACCCGGATGACTGCGCCGCCGTGCGTGAATCAATACGGCATTCGGCTGAACATTTAAGCCAGTGGCATGAGCGCTACCGAGTCAACCACTCGGATGGTCGCCTGTTGTGGGTCGAGGGGCACGCCACGCCAGAACATCAAGCCGATGGCAGCACCGTTTGGCACGGTTATATCCATGATGTGACGGATCAAGTCCAAGCAGAAAGCGTGTTAAAGACGACCAACCATGCCTTATCACACGCCAATAATGAACTCGAACAACTGGCCACGGTATTCACCCATGCCAGTGAGGGCATTATCATCACGGCCCCTGACGGTGCAATCCTTAATGTGAATCATGCCTTTTGTCAGATCACGGGCTATGACCGTGAGGAACTCATCGGTCAGAATCCTCGCCTATTACAATCAGGCCGCCACACGGCGCAGTTTTACCGCCAAATGTGGCACAGCCTAAGCGCTACCGGTCACTGGAGCGGAGAAGTCTATAATCGGCGCAAAGACGGTAAATTATACATCCAGCAACTTACCATTAATGCGGTGCATAATACCGACGGCAGCATTCGTCACTATGTGGGTTTAACCAGCGATATCACGGTTCAGAAAGAACACCAACAACAACTCGACTACCTCGCTCAGTATGACCCCCTGACTCAACTGCCCAATCGGATGCTGCTGACCGATCGACTGCTCCAAGCAATGGCGCAAACGGTACGGCGTGATGCACAGCTTGCCATCGCTTACCTTGATGTCGATGGGTTCAAAACCATTAATGACGCCCACAGTCATGCCATAGGCGACCGGTTGCTGTGCGCTTTGACAGAACGCTTGCAGAGCATTTTGCGAGCCAGCGATGTCTTGGGACGCTTAGGTGGTGATGAGTTTGCCATTGTACTGCCGGATTTACCCGATACGGAATCCTGTCGGGCTACGCTCGACCGCATCCTACAAGCGGTTTCTGAACCCTTTGTGCTGGACGAGACTCAAGTAACGGTTTCGGCCAGTCTGGGCGTGACGTTTTACCCGCAAGCCGAAGCCATTGACGCTGACCAACTGTTGCGTCAGGCTGATCAGGCCATGTATCAAGCCAAGCTGGCGGGTAAAAACCGCTACCATATTTTCGATATGGTGCATGATCGGGCCATGCGCGATCACCACGAAAGCTTAGAGCGCATCCAGCAAGCACTCGATGCCCAAGAGTTTGTGCTGTACTACCAACCCAAGGTCAATATGCGCAGTGGCCAAGTCATCGGTGTGGAAGGTTTGATTCGCTGGCAACATCCCGAGCGCGGATTGCTAGCGCCCATTGAATTCTTGCCGGCTATTGACAATCACCCGCTGGCCGTAGCCGTCGGCCATTGGGTCATTGAGACGGCGTTAACTCAGCTCGAAATCTGGCAGCAAGCGGGCTTGGATCTGTCCATTAGCATTAATATCGGTGCCGATCAGCTCAAACAAGCCGATTTTGTCACTCACCTGAAACAGCACTTAGCCGCTCATCCGCAAGTCCACTCCCGGCACTTAGAATTAGAGATTTTGGAAAGCAGTGCCCTAGAGGACATCACTCAAGTATTTGAGATTATCAAGCAATGCCAAGCCATCGGCATAGAGTTCGCTTTAGACGACTTCGGCACGGGCTATTCCTCCTTAACCTATCTCAAACGCCTGCCGGCACAGATTCTGAAAATCGACGGTAGCTTTGTCCGCGATATGCTGGTTGACCCCGATGATTTGGCCATCCTCACGGGGGTTTTAGGTCTAGCCGCCGCCTTCCAACGCCAAGCCATCGCCGAGGGAGTGGAAACAGTACGCCACGGCGAACGACTCTTGGAATTAGGCTGTGAGCTTGCTCAAGGCTACGGCATCGCCCGCCCTATGCCCGCAGCGGACATTCCTGGCTGGATCCGCCGCTGGCAACCGCCAGTAAGCTGGATCGTGTAGATTCGAGTAGCTATAGCCATTCAAGCTGATTACCGGACACAGGCGTACAGACCGTTCCTAAAACCATAGAAAACTATTTTTCCATGGTACGCAAGCCGAACCGTGTTGCTTGCGGTTCGCGGGTTGGAATCGCGCCAACCCCTGGCGAATGGATCGCCACTCACGCCGTGC
>PWUP01000006.1 GCA_003562535.1 Gammaproteobacteria bacterium
CCTGGTATTGGCGATGAGGTTCACAATAACCTCCAAGGATGTCAATGGCTTGCCACGCCAGTTCATGGATATGAACGAGAACATTCGATGTTCAATTTTATTCCACTTACTTGTGCCTGGAGGAAAGTCTGAACTCCTGACATGCCCCCCTAAAACCACCAGTAATAAAGGGTCGGGACGGCGGGGGGGGGCGATAATAGTCATTGCGCTTTTCTCGCGTGCGCGCGCGCGTACTATATATAAGGAATCACTCCGTCCCTTTTATGGTTCCTTCTGCCTGGCTGGAATCTGGTTGAGATCAATGATAAAATAAATTCATTTTTTATTTTTATATAATTATATCATTTTATATCGTGCGCGCCATGAAAAATGATAACTTTCTTTTTGAGATGCCCGAGCCAAGCCACGGGTTTGTGTCAGCCAATTGTCGCTTCGAGCAGGATGGAGATATGCGCATGATCTATTACAATGGGCAGTGCGTGCATACCTACCATCAAGAGGACACAGCTCATCAACGGGTGTGCTGGGTGGGCGTATACACTCAGGGTTGGGCCACCTATAACCAAATCGCCGAGGCGACGGGCATGGCTCGCCGAACGATTCAGTACTGGGTGGAGCACTTCAGGGATGAGGGGATTGACGGGCTTCGGGATGTGCAGCGCTGCGGTCCCCCAATCAAGGTGACCGATGAGATTCGGATGCGGATTTGTCGTTTGCGCAATGCAAGAACCTCGGTCACGCAGATAGCCCAGGCTTGTCAGATCAGTGTTTCGTCGGTGAGACTGGTGCTTAAGGCGCGCGAAGAAGCCATCGCGCAAAAGCAGGCAACCATGGACTTGCCTGATGATCAGGCCGCCGAATCCGCCCCTGGCAAAGGGGATGCAAACGATATGCGCACGGAGGAGGCTCTCCCCCGGGAACTGCCCGAAGCGATAGGCGAGGAGCAGGAGGATGTCCTCTCGCGGGATCGCTCGGTGGACCGCCTGCTGGCGGCTGCTGGCAAAATCATGGATGCTCGCCCGCTTTTCGGCAATGCGGAGAAGGCCGAGTTTGCTGGGGCGTTCATGGCGGTGGTGCTGCTCAGCACCCATCCCTTCCTGAGCAGCGCGCTGAAGATCTTCCGCCCGTTCAAGGCGGCGTTCTACGGTCTTCGCACGATGATGGTTACCTGGGTGCTGATGGCGATTTTGCGCATCAAGTGCTGCGAGCAGATACGCGAGAAGGATGTGCGTTCGCTGGGGCGTATTCTGGGGCTTGACCGGGTCGCCGAGGGCAAGACGATTCGCCGCAAGATGCATGAGCTGATCGAGCAGGACTGCTCGCTGGAGTGGATGGACGAATTGGCCCGCGCGCGTGTCGAGGCCTGTGAGGGGCCGGTTAGTACCGTTCAGGTGGACGGGCATGTAGTGACGTATTGCGGGGAGCAGAAGGTGGGCACGGTGTATAGTGCGCGTACGCAGCGGGTGGGCAAGGGGCAGACCGAGAACTGGGTTCATGTGCCGCAGGGGGGCGGAGCGCTTTTCATGCTCACCAGTCCGTTCAACGAGGGACTCAGCTCGATGCTTGAACAGGTGGTGCAGAAGGCGTGCGAGGTGAGTGGTCAGGAGCATTTGCATGTGGTGTTCGATAGGGGAGGTCAATCCTGCGAAAAGTTTGAGCGCTTGCTTGCTGCCCAACATGATATCACGACGTATCGCAAGGGGGATTTCGAGGCTATAGGGCTGGAGCAATTCGAGAAAAAGGAGGTTGTGATCGGCGACCGGAGGTATCAGTACGCGCCCTACGATCACGATATTGAGTTGCCCGTCTACGAAAAACAGGTGGGTGCGAACGGGAAAACATCGTACAGGAAGACTAAACGCACGGTTGCGCTCAGGGAAATCCGCGTGGTGCGCGAGGATGGTCGCCAAACGGCGGTGCTCACCTCGCTGCCGCGCGAAGAGCACGACCCTGTTTCCGTGCTGACCCTTTTGTTTGACCGGACGGGGAACCAGGAAAACTATTTCAAGTATATGCGGGAAGAATATCGCATGGACGCCAAGGGGGTTTACGAGCTCAAAGATATCGCGGATGAGGAACTGACCCATCCGAACCCCCAGTATGTGAAGCTCGAAAAGCAAAAGACGGCGCTGCTCGCAGAACGCCGGAAAATCCTCGCCAGCTATGCGGCTGATTTGGTGGATATCGCTCCCGAGCAGGCGCAGGAAGTCCTGGCCGCAAAAGGCAAAGTCAAGCAGGCCGAAAACATTGGCAAAATGAACAGGAAGATTGACGAGCTGAACGAGCTGATGGGGCAGACTCCTTGCCGGGAGCAAGTCTCCAAGGCCGGTTACAAGCGGATGAATGAGCAAGTGCGCGCTTTTCAGTACGGCTACAAAATGAGTGCCCAGGAAATAGAAAATCAGTTGGTGCAGATGCTGGAAGGACATTATAAAAACGTAGACAAGGAAGGGCACAAGCTGATTGTTGCGGCCCTGCAGACCAGCGGCGATATCCGACTGGAACCAGGCGAGATCGTGGTATGCCTCAAACCGCAATCATCCCGCATCAGAACAAGAGCTGTCAACCACGTACTCGAACAACTCAACCAGCGAAAAGCCGTCTTTCCGGGAAGCCACAGAGTGATCCGGTTTGAAAAAACCCCGGAGCCTGTACCCGTTCTGCATAACATCTGAAAGCGCAATTCGCCACTCTACATGTCAGGAGTTCAGACCTCAGAATCGGGTTCGGCATTGTTCTCCAGAATCATGCGCGTCCAGAAGTCACCCGGTTCGTCAGGCTCGAATGCAACCATGAAAGACTCGAACGCATTCGTCTCGACCGTC
>PWUP01000235.1 GCA_003562535.1 Gammaproteobacteria bacterium
TGACATACGCCGCCGCCACCACCAACACCCCGCCTTGCACCAGCAAAATATCGCGGGTGGTAATGGCAGTGACCAGCATCCGGCCAATCCCCGGCCATTGGAATACGGTTTCGATATACACCGCGCCGCCGAGGACAAAACCGGCCTGGATGCCGATGACCGGGATGATATTCACTAGGGCATTTTTAAACGCATGTTTGTAAATCACCTGGCGCTCGGACAGTCCCTTGGCGCGGGCGGTACGCACATAATCTTGGCGCAGGACTTCGAGCATATTGGCGCGGGTCAGGCGGGCGACCACGCCGGTGGCCACCACGGCCAGGGTAATGGCGGGCAAGACCAGATGGCGGGCCACGTCCAGCGCCCCACCGCCGCCATAAATGGCCATCATCCCGCTGGCCGGAAACCAGCCGAGATTGACCGCAAACACCATGACCAGCACCAGACCCAACCAAAATGAGGGCGTGGAAATGCCGATCAGCACAATTAAGGTGAGTACTTTATCCTGCCAGCCGTATTGGCGCACGGCGGAGATGATCCCGGCCAATAGCCCGAATACGGCACACAGTATCAAGGCCGTACCGGCCAGCAATAGAGTCGGCCCGAGGCGATCAAGAATTTCATCCAGTACCGGACGGTTCAGGGTATAGGATCGGCCAAAATCACCCTGCAAGACGTTACCCAACCAAGTGAAGTATTGTTGGATTAAGGGTTGATCGAGACCGAGATCAGCGCGTAACCGTGCGAGGTTGTCCGCAGTGGCATAGGCACCGAGAATGGCTTGCGCCGGATCACCAGGAATCAGCGCCATAATGCCGAACACGATGATTGAAATGCCGAATAGCACGGGAATCGCCATCAGCAAGCGTTTGAGAATATAGCTCAGCATAATCCACCTCGACGATGCAAAACTTGCATCGCTTTATTGAATTCACCCTGCACAATCTGTGGGAAAACCGTCATCACGGTATCGAGAGCCGCCTCAATCGACTGGCGTTCGGATAGGGGGGGGCGCTCAAGCACATAGGCCACAACATCGCCACCCACGCCCGGATGACCGATGCCAATACGCAGACGCAGGAAATCATTGCGACCTAAGTGGTGTATGGTGTCGCGCAGGCCATTATGGCCGCCGTGGCCACCGCTGTGTTTAAGTCGGACCGTGCCAACCGGTAAGTCCAGATCATCGTGGACCACCAGCAGTGCCGTCGGAGGAATTTTATAGAAAGCCAGCAGCGGAGCAATGGCTTGACCACTGCGGTTCATAAACGTCTGGGGTTTTAACAGCCACAGGGGTTGCCCCGCCAGTGAGGCGCGGGCGCATTCACCTTTATAACGGGCAGCAGGACGCAATGTCACACCCGCTGCAGCCGCCAGCCGATCCAATAGCCAAAACCCGGCATTGTGCCGGGTTTCCGCATAGTTGACTCCAGGGTTGCCGAGTCCGACGATTAATTGCAGCACCGTTCAGCACTCGGTCTTATGCTGTGCATTAGCTCGGGTCACTGGACGGTTCATCGCCTTCCGGCTCAGCCGCGCCCTCATCCTCATCGCTGCCGGCCCCGGTGGGATACACGACACTGACGACCGCGAGATCACTGCTTTCCTCTAACTCCACCCCTGGCGGCAAAGTCAAGTCGGCAATAAAGATGGACTCGTTCACCCGCAGATCGAGCACATCAACTTCAATCGTTTCGGGTAAATCTTTCGGCAGACACGTCACATCCACTTCAATCATCAGATGACTGATGATTCCACCATCCTCACGCACACCTTTGCACCGCTCTTCATTGACAAAGTGCAGCGGAACCCGCATACGGATTTCTTCATCTTCGACAATGCGTTGCAAATCCAGGTGCAAAACCACAGTGGGCTTGAAAGGATGGCGTTGCAAATCACGCAATACCACCCGCTCTGAGGGTTTACCCACCGTATTGAGCGTCAAAATATTGGAATAGAAACCTTCATCGCGTAATTGCCGCTGGATTTCATTTTGACTGATGATCAAATTCACCGGATCGCGCCGGGCGCCGTACAGCACTGCGGGTATGTTTCCGGAACGACGCAGGCGGCGGCTCGCACCTTTCCCCACATCATTACGGGGTTCAGCGTTTAATACATAATCGACACTCATGTCGTTAGCTCCATATATAAATTAGCAGTTAGATTGGGTCACAGACAGGGCAACCCCGCCACTCCCGCGACCAGGTCATGGCAGGGATACGGTGCTACCTATTCAAGTTCAAGCAAACAGGCAGCTAATCGATTCTTCGTTGTGTACCCGCCGCATGGTTTCCGCCAATAGCGGAGCCACACTGACTTGGCGGATACTCGAACTTTTTTCCGCTTTACCGCGCAGTGGTATGGTATCGGTTACAATCAATTCGTCAAGCGCTGACTGTTCAATGTTGTCCACCGCTGCACCAGAAAGCACTGCATGAGTGCAGTAAGCCCGTACTGACACTGCACCACGTTTTTTCAGGGCTGCTGCGGCATGACATAAGGTGCCCGCCGTATCGACCATATCATCGATTAATACGCAGTGTTGACCCTCTACCGATCCGATGATGTTCATCACTTCGGCCTGATTGGGGCCAGGACGGCGCTTATCAATAATCGCTAGCTCCGCGTCGTCTAATCGTTTGGCCAGGGCACGAGCGCGCACCACACCCCCCACATCGGGAGAAACCACGACGGGACGCCCTAATTGCCGTGCGCGAATGTCTTCCAGCATCAGCGGTGAGCCATAGACATTATCCAAGGGTTTATCGAAAAAGCCTTGGATCTGGTCAGCGTGCAAATCCACCGTCAACACCCGATCGATACCGGCGATGGAAATCATATTGGCCACGACCTTAGCCGAAATCGGCACTCGGGCGGAACGGGGCCGTCGATCTTGGCGCGAATAGCCTAGATAGGGAATCACGGCGGTGATGCGCAGGGCCGAGGAGCGCAATAAGGCATCGGCCATGATCAACAATTCCATCAAGTTATCGTTGGTTGGGTAACAAGTCGGTTGGACAATAAATACGTCTTGCCCCCGAACATTTTCCAAGATTTCCACCAGCACTTCGCCATCGCTGAACCGGCCAACGCTGGCTTTGCCCATAGGCAAGTTAAGATGCTGAGTGATGGCTTGAGCCAAGCGCGGGTGAGCATTACCCGCAAAGACCATCATTCGACCGTTAGACACAGGTCTTACCGTAGGTTCGCATGAGTCAGGGTAAGGTGAGTACCGCTGTTTCACAAGGTTGGACAAGGGTTAAAACAACGCATTATGGCTGGGTCGCCAGGATTCGAACCTGGGAATGGCGGGATCAAAACCCGCTGCCTTGCCGCTTGGCTACGACCCAGTAGTTAAATAACCATTACACTATTATGGCGCTTTGTAGCCGCTGGTGCAAGCATGACCGGTTACAACCCCGAGCGACAAAGCCATTTAGACTGCTAGGTCGCTGTGCTAAAACGGCTTCAGCGTGATAACGGTTAGGGAACGCCGCAAACACACAACTGCCGGTTCCCGTCATCCGAGCGTGTCCATAGTTGGACAGCCACCTCGCCGCCGCACGCACTTCAGGGTAGCGGCGAAACACCACCGCTTCACAATCATTGCCTGCCCCATCAGGAACAGAGGCGCTGATTGTGAGTGCTGGGGTGTCGCGTGTCAAGTCAGGTTCAGAAAAAATGGCGCGCGTATTGACCTGACAGGACGGCACAACCACCACAAACCACGGTTCATCCAGAGTCACTGGGGTGAGTTGCTCACCGACACCCTCAGCCCAAGCGGCCTGACCATGGACAAAAATCGGCACATCCGCGCCTAAACTCAAGCCCAATGTGGCCAGTTCAGCCCAACTCAACTCCAGACGCCAATAATGGTTCAAGGCCACCAGCGTCGTAGCCGCATCTGAGCTGCCGCCACCTAAACCCGCACCGGTAGGCAGGCGTTTGTCGATGGCGATTTCGATACCCGCATCCGGCGCATAGCGTTGTTGTAATAAACGCGCCGCCCGTACACACAGATCCTGTTCGGGGGCGATTTCTGCCACCCCGCCATGACGGATAATGCGATTATCATCGCGCAGGGTGAAGGTCAAATAATCGGCAATATCCAGAAACTGAAACAAGGTTTGCAGCAGATGATAACCGTCTGAGCGTTGACCGACGATGTGCAAGAAGCGATTTAATTTAGCCGGTGCTGGCCAAGGTGGGTTTAAATCAGTGTCCATTGGCGAATGAATAACTGCACAGTAAACGGTTCATACACGGCTCGCAAACGTTGGGGTAAGTCAAACTCATCAACTTGGATATAATTTAAATAATGGATCAGCCAGCCAGCTTGTTGCAACTGGCGTGTCCGACCCTGCGCATCCGTCACGGGGGTGACCGGCGTGTCGGGTGTGGCTAAGCCTAACAACCAATAACGCAGACCGCTAATCGGCAGTGACAGCCCAGTGGCTTCGGCAAGCAACTGGTCAGCCTCCTCGGCGTGGAACGAGTGCTCACCCTGGTGCAAAACCACCCCCTGCTCATCACCACGAATACGGATCTGCCCTTGACCTAAAGCACCTACCAGATCAATACGGTAGCCAGCTCCCCGCTGCTCCCAAGTGATACTGCTTTGCCAACTGTTCTGGCCATCAGTCATCGCCACTCGCCCTTCCAGCACCCAAGCGTCCAACTCCAGTGCGGGGCGGTGGGGCGGAGCCGGTGAGGTGGGTGAGGTCGCACACCCAGCCACCACCAACAACCCCATTACAATGATAAGCCATCGTTTCACGGTCGGAACAACTCCTTGATCCGCAGCAAATACTCATCATCAGGAGCCTGTTCAAAGGCCGTTTCCCAAATAGTACGCGCTTCTTCATACTCACCAAGTTCCCACAACACTTGGCTGAGGTGCATGGTAATTTCTGGATCGGCGCTGATGTCATGGGCGCGGCGCAAATACGGCAGCGCGGCGTGCAAATCCCCCAAACGGTATTTAACCCAGCCCATGCTGTCGAGTATGGCCGGATCATCAGGCAGTAAATCTAAAGCCTGACGGATAAGCTCATAGGCTTCCTCATGGCGATCGGTCCGATCCGTCAGAGTGTACCCCAAGGCATTCAAGGCATGCGCATGGTCGGGATCATCAGCGATAATCCGGCGCAAATCCTCTTCCAGTTGGTCGAGCCGATCTAAGCGTTCGGCGGCTAACGCACGACTGTAGAGTAAATCATGATTATCGGGATGTTGCTCCAACGCCTTATCCAGCACCTCATAAGCGGCTTGGTAACGGCTCACCTCCCGCCAAATATGCGCCTCAGTGATGTACAACGACACGACATTATCGGGGTAGGCGTCACGCAACCGGCTCAAGCGCTGGGACACCTCAGCAAAACGCTCTAAGCGGGCTTCCATAGTCGCGGCCCGAATCTGTGCCGTAAGGTAACGATCCTCCGCTTCAACCTCAATATACCAAGCGAGCGCTGCGGCGTAATCGCCGCGCCGTTCATTCAGCCGTGCGAGTTCAAAGGTACTTTCAGCAATCCGCTGATTGGAATCTAAAAGCCGCTGAAAATACTCTTCAGCAATGTCGTAGTGTTCCGCTTCAGTGGCCAACACCCCCAAGGCGAATAACGCCTCGGCATCATCCGGCTGCGCCTCCGCTAGCTGGGCAAATTGTTCTCGCGCTGCGTCCAGTTGATCCGCCGCAACCAGAATTCTGGCATAACCGAGTCGTAATTCACTGTCCTCTGGGTTGGCAGCAACCGCAGCGGCTAAACCCTCGACCGCCTCGGTGACTTGTTCAGCTTGCAAGCGCAGTCGGGCCTGGGCTAACAGCGCCTCACGCCAATCGGGGCGTTGCTGTAGAGCCTGATCTAAGTAATCCAGCGCCTTAGTGATTTGCTCACCTTCCATAGCCGCTAAAGCTGTGTAATACAGCGCAAACACCGAGTCCGAGTGCTGAGCGGCTAAGTGCTCCAACGCTTGCAAGCGAGTGTCCGCTTCCACTTGATTGAGCACATTGAACAAACCGGCAAAACCGTCTTGGTTGTCACGCTGGGCAAATACCATGCGGATCTGATCAAGGTAGCCCATAGCCGCATCCATTTCGGCCTGTTTAAGCAGTGCCACCGCCAAGGTCTGCACCGCTTGATGATCATCAGGACTCAACTGTTGCCAACGGCGCGCAAAGTGTAACAGTGCGGTTTGGTCATCAATATGCAGGGCAATCCGCGCTGCACGTTCAGCGAGCTGGGGGTCTTGGCTCAGATCGACGATGGCCTGATAATGCTCCACAGCCATCGGTAGGTGACCGCGCCGTACCGCAAACTCAGCCACCAACACATGGTACATGTGATCGGCTTGAGACACAGACGGTGACTCCGACGACTCCGACGATTCTGGTGTTCCGACCGCGGTAGACGCCCACAGCAGCACTACAGCGGCACCGGTAAGCAACACGGCGCGGCGCACGGCATAACACAATCCAGTAACTTCCATAAAACGACCCGTTTAAGTCTGAATAAAAAGTAGGGTGACTGATCTTAATCAATAAATCACTAATTAAATCACCGAGAGTGGATAAATTTGATCACGGGTACTTGATATTTATCCATAGCATCACAGAAAATGATTAGCCTAATATAACGTTCGTCAACTATTAACATCATGCCGCTGCTAGCCTTAGGCATCAATCACAAAACAGCCCCCGTGGGCATCCGCGAACAGGTATCGTTTATACCTGCCGATCTACCTGAAGCTTTGCGTGAACTGCGAGCCAACGGTCAGGTCGCTGAAGCGGCGATTTTATCGACCTGCAACCGCACCGAATTATACTGCGGTCTGGAGCAGCTCAATGCTGCCCGCGTTGTCCAATGGCTGAGCGATTACCATTCTTTGCCGACAACGGAACTTCAGCCGTATTTGTATCAGCACCCCGACTACCAAGCGGTACGTCATATGCTGCGCGTAGCGGCGGGTCTGGACTCCATGGTGCTGGGTGAACCACAGATCCTCGGCCAAATCAAATCCGCCTATCAAGTCGCCAGCGATGCCGGCACCTTAGGCACCCAACTGGAACGCTTGTTCCAACATACCTTCTCGGTCGCCAAACAAGTCCGTACTGATACAACCATCGGTCAAAGTCCGGTGTCCGTCGCTTTTGCCGCAGTCAGTTTATCACGGCAAATTTTCGCCGACTTGGACAGCCGCACGGCTTTATTGGTTGGGGCGGGTGAAACCATTGAACTGGTCGCTCGGCATTTGCGTGATCACGGTATTGGTCGCATTATTGTCGCTAACCGCACCTTAGAACGGGCGCGTTTACTGGCCACGCGGTTCCAAGGTTATGCCATTACCTTAGACGAAATCCCCAACCACATTGCCGAAGCGGATATTGTGATCAGCTCAACCGGTAGCCCTCACATTATACTGAGCTATGAGTTGATCAAACGGGCCGTGCGCCAACGGCGCCACCGTCCGGTGTTTATGGTCGATATTGCGGTACCTCGCGATATTGACCCGACCATCACTAAACTCGATGATGTGTATCTGTACACCGTTGATGATCTCCAAGACATTATTCAGGACAATGTCCGCTCGCGCCAAGCGGCTGCCCTGCAAGCTGAGGAAATTGTCACTGTGCAGACCGAACAATTCATGGCGTGGCTGCGCGCCCAAGCCAGTTCGGCCAATATTCGCAGCCTGCGCATGCAGGCGGAATCAGTACGCGACGCCACCCTAGAACGCGCCCGACGCCAGTTGCAGCAAGGTCGTGATGCCGAAGAAGTCCTCAACTATCTGGCGCAAACCCTCACCAATAAGCTGCTGCATGCGCCGAGCACTGGGTTGCGTGAAGCCGCTGCTCAAGGCAATGAAGACACCATAGCCACGATTCGGCGTATCTATCGGCTTGAACCCTAAACGTGTCCATGCACCCGTCCATCGCTGCAAAACTCGAACAGCTTGCGCTGCGCTATCAAGAAGTCAGCGGCCTATTGGCCGAACCCGAGGTGATAGCGGATCAAAACCGCTTCCGCACCTTATCCCAAGAATACGCTCAGCTCGAACCGGTGGTGAATCATTATCACACCTATTGCGAGGCCCAGGCGAATTACGCCACCGTCGAAAGCATGGCCAATGACGCCGACCCTGAGATGCGCGCCTTGGCTGAAGAGGAAAAACGCGCTATCGAGGTGCAGATTGCCGAACTAGAGAATGCTTTACAACTCGGTATGTTGCCCACTGACCCACATGATGCCAGCAATATTTTCTTAGAGATTCGCGCCGGTACCGGTGGCGATGAAGCGGCATTATTTGCCGGTGATTTATTTCGCATGTATTCCCGCTATGCAGAAACGCAAGGCTGGCGCATTGAACTGATGAGTGCCAGTGACGGCGAGCATGGCGGCTATAAAGAAATCATCGCCCGTATTATCGGTCACGGGGCGTACTCGCGCCTGAAATTTGAATCCGGTGCCCATCGGGTACAGCGGGTGCCCGAAACCGAATCTCAAGGACGGATTCACACCTCAGCGGCCACCGTGGCCGTGCTGCCAGAAGTCGCCGCCATTGATTCGGTTGATATTAATACCAGTGACTTGCGGGTGGACACTTATCGTTCTTCCGGCGCTGGAGGGCAGCATGTGAACCGCACCGATTCCGCCGTGCGCTTAACCCATCTGCCCAGCGGGATTGTCGTGGAGTGTCAGGATGAGCGCTCACAGCATAAAAACCGAGCGCGCGCCATGTCACTGCTGGCCGCGAAGCTGTTAGCGGTTGAGCGCGCCAAACAAGCCTCGGAGCAAGAGCGTGACCGACGGCTGCAAGTGGGTAGCGGGGACCGTTCCGAGCGCATCCGTACCTATAACTTCCCCCAAGGCCGGATCACCGATCACCGGATTAATCTGACGCTGTATCAATTAACCGATGTCCTCCAAGGCGATTTGGACCCGATAGTCAGTCCTTTGCTGCAAGAATATCAGGCCGAGCAACTGGCTGCTTTGGCGGCGGATGGCTGAACCCACAATCCACGCCCTGCTCAAACACGCCCGTGCCACGCTGAGGGGACTCAGCCCTACCCCGCAGCTTGATGCCGAGCTGCTGCTGGCGCAGGCATTAGCGCAAACCCGCACGTATCTCTATACCTGGCCAGAACGGACACCAGACGCTGCGGCGCGTGAGGTCTTTGCCCGCCTCTTAGCACGGCGCCGCCGTGGCGAGCCAGTCGCCTATCTCATCGGGCGGCGAGCCTTTTGGTCACTGGACATACAGGTCACTCCAGACACCCTCATACCGCGACCCGAATCCGAGTTGCTGGTCGATTTAGCGTTAGCCCATTGCGCCACCCACCGTACCCCAAGGGTTGCGGATTTAGGCACGGGCAGCGGAGCCTTAGCGTTAGCTCTGGCTCAGGACTGTCCCCAAGCCGAAATCATTGCGGTGGATTATTACCTCGCGCCCCTGCAAGTGGCGCAAGCCAATGCCCAACGGTTAGGCTTAACGCAGATTGTATTCATCTGCAGTGATTGGTGTACGGCCTTGGCGGCTCAGCAATTTGATGGCATTGTAACTAACCCGCCTTATATCGCCGCGCACAGCCCCTATGTGCACCAAGGTGATGTGCGTTTTGAGCCAGTGACCGCCTTGGTGGCCGGTCCTGATGGGCTAGCAGCCATCCGCCAAGTCATCGCCCAAACGCCACGGGTTTTAAAACCAGGGGGCTATTTATGGCTGGAACACGGTTTTGATCAGGCCAATGCCGTCAGCGCCTTGCTGCATCACTACGGTTTTAGCGCGATTCACAGTCATTACGACGCCAACGGCCATCCACGGGTAGCCAGCGCCTGTTGGGCTTGACTAGCCGAGTGCGCTGTGTGCCTGTTGTCGCTAAAATTCGTGATATGGTGCATTGGCGCATTAAGCAGACTCGATTTGAGGAGAGTGATTAATGAGTTTTCAACCCAGTCCCAGTCAGGTGCTGTATCTTTGGAGTTTGCTCGCATCAGGCGGTGAAGGCTTTGTCAATCAGCAGCCCTATGAACTCAACAAAGCCTCGGATCGCAAGGCGCTGGTCAATGCGGGTTTTATCAGTGAAGAAAAACGCAAGAGTCCGACTTCAGGCCGCCTGAGCAACTATAATACGCTCTGCGATGCCGGTTGGGCATGGATGGACGCACATCTTACTGCAACCTTACCCACTCGATCCACGCGGGGTGTCCAAGTCATGCAGCAGTTGATCGCCCGTATGGCCGATTTTTTGGCTGCCAAAGAGCTGTCATTGGCCGAGTTCATCTGCCCAGCAGAGGCTCAACAGACCGATCAACCTGACTTGATCCAACGCATCCGCACTGCCTGCTATCAACTCGGCCAGGGTCAGTGGAATACGCGGGTACGTTTAGCCGATTTACGCCAACAACTGGCTGATGTGGATCGTGACACCCTGGATCAGACCTTATTGAGGCTCCAACAGCAGCGGCAGTTGTTGCTGTACCCACAAGATGACCCCCAGCAAATCACAGCAGTTGACCAGGCGGCGGCCATCACTATCGGAGGGGTTGGTCAGCGGCATCTGGTGTATATGCAGGAGTGAGGTCATGACCACAGTATCGGCACAATGGCTGAGTCATGTCGATTTCGACTGGACACGGCATACTCACGACATCTGGCAGGACGCGGATTATCATGTGCATGAGCTACACGCGCCGGAGCGCAACCAATTGCTGGCGGCAGTGCAGCAGCTCCAACACGCTCAGTCATCGCCACTGGGGCGGGTCATTTTAGGGCCGCGTGGTTCTGGTAAGACCCATCTGTTAGGCAATCTACGCCAGAGTGCGCTGGAGCA
>PWUP01000367.1 GCA_003562535.1 Gammaproteobacteria bacterium
CCCCGCTACTGGGTCTGATGGATATGCCCGCGTTAAATGAGCGCTGGTTAGGTGTGACCGGTGCCACCACCCTTAATGGTCGGCGTTGCCAGACCCGCGCCATTGAGCAGTTATCAGCAGCGACTTTGTTCGCAACCTCGCCCGATATGTTTCAGGGTGACGATGAGCGTTGTTTTCAGCGCTTAGCCACAGCGGTGCAACTGCACCGCTTTGGAGCCGACGGCTATGCTTATGGCCTATTGGCCGCAGGTTACATTGATCTGGTGGCCGAAGCGGATCTGCAACCGTATGATTTCATGGCGATCATCCCGATTATTGAGGGAGCGGGCGGGGTGATCAGTGATTGGCAGGGGCAAGCCTTGAGCTTGGAATCCGATGGGCGGGTGCTGGCTGCGGCCACCCCAGAGTTGCACCATCAGGCGCTTAAAGTATTGAATGTGAAATTATAGCGCCTCTCTATTCATTGCAGTCGCTTTACGCCACCACTACAACGGGTTGCCACTTGTACAATACTCAGCCCTAGTTCCTCGCAGTGTCGCGCACAACGCTATGATACTCAGTATCTTTAACATCGTTCTCCCCGTATTCTTGGTCATCGGTGCGGGGTATGCGGCTGTGCGCTGGCGATTAATGACCGATGTGACCATCGACAGCTTGATGCGTTTTACCGCCAACTTTGCCATCCCCTGCCTGCTATTCGCCGCCATCAGTCGGCTGGATCTAGGTGCGGTGTTTGATGGGCGTTTGCTGGTGAGTTTTTACACTGGTGCTGCGCTGAGTTTTATCTTGGGAACGCTGGGGGCGCGGTATCTGTTTAAGCATGATCCCAGTGATGCGGTGGCGATTGGGTTTGGGGCGCTGTTTTCCAACTCCTTGCTGCTGGGTTTGCCGATTATGGAGCGTGCCTATGGCAGCGATGCCTTGGCGCCGAATTTTGCCATTATCTCGATTCATGCCCCGCTGTGTTTTCTGCTCGGGGTCACGGCGATGGAATACGCCCGTGCGGATCGCCCCGGACGCAGTCTGCTCAATACCGGACGCGCCGTATTCGCCGCGATGTTCCGTAATGCCTTAACCATTGGTCTGGCTCTGGGCTTTGTGGTCAATCTCAGCGGTGTGCCTGCGCCTGAAGCGCTGATGTCGGCTGTGGATTTGATCGCCCTAGCCGCTCTACCCACGGCTCTGTTTGGCTTAGGTGGCGTACTCACGCGCTATCAATTTCGCGTCGCAGCCCCCGAAGCGCTGATGATTGCTGGCCTGTCCTTGGTTTTGCACCCGTTCATTGCCTACAGCATGACCCACTGGGTTTTTGCACTCGATGCCAGCTTTGTACGCTCGGCAACGGTGACCGCTGCTATGGCTCCAGGGATTAATGCGTACATCTTTGCCAGTTTATATCAACGTGGCCAGGCGCAGAGTGCTGCCGCCGTATTACTGGGCACGGCGCTATCGGTCATTAGTGTGTCGCTGTGGTTGATGATATTGGGAACGTGAATCGTTAAACGCTGAATTCAGTTATAATGCGCACTCCATTTGCTCTGTCATAGGTTGATTATGCGTTACCCCCAACGATTCGATGTCATTGTCATCGGCGGCGGCCATGCCGGTACCGAAGCCTGTCTGGCAGCGGCGCGGATGGGCGCACGCACCTTATTACTGACCCATAATATTGAGACGATTGGCCAAATGAGTTGTAATCCGGCCATCGGCGGTATTGGCAAAGGTCATTTGGTCAAAGAAATCGACGCCTTGGGCGGGGTCATGGCGCAAGCGGCTGATCGCGCTGGGATTCAATTCCGTACCTTGAATGCCCGCAAAGGCGCTGCGGTACGCGCCACCCGCTGCCAAGCTGACCGAGTACGGTATAAAGCCGCTGTTCGTCGGGCGGTGGAAACTCAACCCCATCTGCAGATTTTTCAACAAGCAGTGACTGATTTACAGGTCGTCGGTGATCGGGTCACTGGAGTGGTGACTCAGGCCGGTATCCATTTCGAAGCTGATGCAGTGATTCTCACCACCGGCACGTTTCTCGGCGGACGGTTACATGTCGGCCTAGAGCAACATGAGGGCGGGCGCGCCGGTGATCCGCCTGCCAATCAGTTGGCCGCACGACTGCGTGAATTACCCTTGCGGGTTGGTCGGCTGAAAACCGGCACACCACCGCGCATCGACGGCAAAACCATCGATTATTCCCAACTGCAAGAACAACCCGGCGATGTCCCGCGTCCGGTGTTCTCGTATCTGGGTTCACGCGAGCAGCATCCGCCGCAGATCTCGTGCTGGATCACCCATACCAATGCACAAACCCATGATATTATTCGCGGGGGCTTGGATCGTTCACCCATGTACAGCGGCGTCATTGAGGGTGTTGGCCCGCGCTACTGCCCGTCGATTGAAGACAAAATCATGCGTTTTGCTGACAAAAACGCCCATCAGATTTTTATCGAACCCGAAGGTCTGGATACGTTTGAAGTCTATCCGAATGGCATTTCCACCAGCCTGCCGTTTGATATTCAATGGGCGCTAGTGCGCAGTATGCGCGGATTGGAAAACGCCCATATTACCCGCCCCGGCTATGCCATTGAATACGATTATTTCGATCCTCGCGATTTGCACTATTCGCTGGAAACCAAACCGCTGCGTGGGCTGTTTTTTGCTGGACAGATCAATGGTACGACCGGCTATGAAGAAGCCGCTGCCCAGGGCCTGCTGGCGGGTATCAACGCCGTGCGGCTGATTCGCGGCGAGTCATCCTGGCACCTGCATCGAGATCAAGCGTATCTGGGCGTGTTGGTGGATGATTTAATCACCCAGGGC
>PWUP01000062.1 GCA_003562535.1 Gammaproteobacteria bacterium
ACCTGGTTCACCACTGCCGCTCCTGAATTCTGGTTGTTTGCCCTTGGGGCCTTATTCGTGCTGGTCACCGTGTTATTTCCCAAAGGTCTCATCGGTCTGCTGCGCCGCCGAGGAGGGGAAGGCTCATGAGCGACGGACTGATTCGCCGGGATCGAGTGTTTGGTCTGCTGGCCGGTGAACCCGGTCGGGTCGAGCGCCTGCGCGAGCGGGTGGTCGCCCGTGATCGGGTGTTCAACTTTATGGAGCGCTTCCCGCTGCCGGATACTGAGGTTGTCATGGATGCCGGTACCTTGCTGTATTTAGAAGGGGTAACGGTCAGCTTTGATGGCTTTAAGGCTCTGAATGATTTGAATCTCTACATTGACGACGGTGAGCTGCGCTGTATTATCGGCCCCAACGGGGCGGGTAAAACCACGATGATGGATGTGATTACCGGCAAAACCCGGCCTGATCAAGGCAAAGTCTTTTTTGGTCGCAATACCAATCTACTGACGCTGGACGAGGCCGCAATTGCCGCCGCCGGTATTGGTCGCAAGTTTCAACAGCCGACGGTCTTTGAAAACCTGAGTGTTTTTCACAATCTGGAACTGTCTATGGCCGCCGATAAAGGCATTTGGTCGAGTTTGACTTGGCAGCTTAATGGCTTGCAGCGTGACCGCATCGATGAGGTTTTAGAACTCATCGGCCTAGACACCCAGCGCCATCAGCGGGCGGGGGCGCTGTCGCATGGGCAAAAACAATGGTTGGAAATCGGCATGTTGCTGACCCAAAACCCCTTGCTGTTACTGGTCGATGAGCCGGTGGCGGGGATGACCGAGCACGAGGTGGAACAGACGGCAGAGCTGCTGGTGGCGCTAGCCGGTCAGCACTCCGTGGTTGTGGTCGAACATGATATGGCGTTTGTGCGTTCCATTGCCCGCCGAGTCACGGTATTGCATGAAGGCCATGTGCTGGCTGAGGGCAGTATGGAGCAGATCCAGAATAACCCCAAGGTCATCGAAGTCTATTTAGGAGCCGCCGATGCTGACGGTTAAGGGCTTAAACCAATACTATAGCGAAAGCCATATTCTCCGCGATGTGGATTTAACCGTGCCGACCGGGAGCTGTACCTGTTTGATGGGGCGCAACGGCGTGGGTAAAACCACCCTGCTCAAAGCCATTATGGGGCTGGTGCGGATTCGTTCCGGCCATATTGAGTACGCTGGGCAGACGCTGAGCAAAACCCCCGCTCACTACCGCGCCCGAGTGGGGATAGGCTATGTCCCTCAAGGACGGGAGATTTTCCCGCAGCTCACCGTAGAAGAGAACCTATTAATCGGTCTGGACATCACCGGAGCCAAGCACATCCCAGAGCGGATATTTGAGTTATTTCCGATCCTGAAAACCATGCGCCGCCGTCGCGGTGGGGATTTATCCGGGGGTCAACAGCAGCAGTTAGCCATCGGTCGGGCGCTGGCTTTGCAACCTAAGTTATTAATTCTCGATGAACCCACTGAAGGCATTCAGCCCAGCATTGTGCAGGAAATCGGCCAAGTCATCCGTCGTCTTAACCAAGACGACGGACTGACGGTGTTGCTGGTGGAGCAGAAATTACCCTTTGCGCGTAAGGTCGCGGAACATTTTTCCATCATGGAGCGTGGGCGTCTGGTTGCCACGGGTGCCATGCCGGAGCTGAATGATGAGCTAGTGCGGCAGTATTTATCGGTGTGATCGCTAAACTCCCTCTCCCTTTGGGAGAGGGTTGGAGTGACTCATATTGCCCGCGAAAACCGTTGGGATTGCGTCTGAGCCAGATAACGATCAAACACCATGCAGATATTGCGAATCAATAAGCGACCCGCAGGGCGAACCCGAATGCGATCGACGTGTAAATCAACCAGACCGTCTAAAGCCAATTGCTCCATCTCTTGGAGTTCAGAAGCAAAATAGTCTTTAAAACTAATATCAAACGTATCTTCAATAGCGGTGAAATTTAGCTCAAAATGGCAAATCAACTGAGTGATCACCGCACGGCGTAAGCGATCATCATGATTGAGTTTCACACCGCGCCAGAGCGGTAATTGATCTTTATCCAGACAGCCATAATAGCCATCCAAGGTTTTCAGATTTTGGCTGTAACTGTCACCTACATGACCGATGGAGGTGATGCCTAGACCGATGAGATCGCTATCGGCACAGGTGCTGTAACCTTGGAAATTGCGTTGTAAGGTGCCTTGCTGTTGTGCCAAGGTCAGCTCATCATTAGGTTTGGCGAAATGATCCATGCCGATATACACATAGCCGGCGTCGGTCAAGCGCTCAATGGTGCGCTGTAGAATCTTGAGCTTCACTGCTGGAGACGGCAAATCATCGGCATTGATCTGTCGTTGCACCTTGAACAATTCTGGGAGGTGTGCGTAGTTGAATACCGATAAGCGATCGGCATCCAAATCGATGACCACATCCAAGGTGCGCTCAAAACTGTCCACACTTTGCTTGGGCAGTCCGTAGATTAAATCCAAGCTAATGGAGCGGAATTGATGCTCGCGAGCCGCACGCATAGCGGCTTCGGTAATGTCCAAGGACTGCACCCGATTGACCGCTTCCTGCACGGCGATGTCCACATCCTGCACGCCTAAGCTGATGCGGTTAAACCCCAGCTCACGCAGTAAAGCGATGGTATCCGGTCCGGCTTCACGCGGATCAATTTCTACGGAGTATTCACCTTGGTCATCAGGCAGGAACGGGAATAAATCGTGGGTGATCCGGATCAGTTCACGCATTTGCTCATCACTGATGAACGTCGGCGTACCGCCGCCCCAGTGCAATTGCTCAACGGGTCGCTGTGAGTCGAAGAGCTCAGCCTGCAACGCCATTTCACGGTACAGTCGATCCAGATAAGGCTGAGCACGGGAGCGGTTGGCGGTAACGATTTTATTGCACCCGCAGTAGTAGCATACTTGGGCACAAAACGGCAGGTGGAAATACAGCGACAGGGGCGCACCTTTGCGATTACCTGCCTCAACCTCCTGAAGATAATCATCCAGACTAAACGCTTCATGAAACTGAACCGCTGTCGGATACGAGGTATACCGCGGTCCAGGACGGTCATACTTACGGAGTAAATCAGGCGCGAAATCGATTGCAGACATGATAATGGTAGCCAATTAGAATCAGTATTTTAAGAATTGTAACCTGCACCGCTAGGGCGTGCTTTGATCTGAGTCAAGCTAAGATATAATCAGCTCTGATAAAAAATCAGACCCAGCTCGCCCTATAGGTGCCTAAGTTAAGTGACTGAAGGTTGCAAAATCAACGCCCCGAGCGGAGGCAAGGTCAAATTCAGCGACCATTCATGACCGTGGAAAGGTATGGCTTCAGCCGTAATCTGGCCTAAATTGCCAACACCACTGCCCCCATAATATTCCGCATCGCTGTTGAGGATTTCTCGATAATCACCAGGCAGTGGTACGCCGATCCGATAGCCGGTACGGATCAAGGGCGTACAATTGTACACCACGACCACGCAATCGGTCTCACCACGGCGGACAAAGGAAAAGACACTTTGTAAATTGTCGGCACCATTGATCCACTCAAACCCTGCGCCCTGAACATCCCGCCGATGCAGTGCGGGGATCTGGGTGTGCAAGCGATTCAAATCGCGCACTAATTGTTGTATCCCCGCATGCCAATGGCTGTGCAGCAAATCCCAGTCCAGAGCGCGGTCATGACTCCACTCCCGCCCCTGACCGAATTCATTGCCCATAAACAGCAATTTTTTGCCGGGATGCGCGAACATGAAACTGTAGTACAGCCGCAAATTAGCAAACTGCTGCCAAGTATCCCCCGGCATACGCGCTAGAATCGACCCCTTGCCATGCACCACCTCATCGTGCGACAAGGGCAAGACAAAGTTCTCGCTGAACGCATAAACTAAGCCAAAGGTAATCTTATCATGATGGTAGCGGCGATGGATGGGGTCTTCACCGATGTAATTCAGCGTATCGTGCATCCAGCCCATATTCCATTTGTAGGTGAAGCCCAAGCCCCCAAGATAGGTAGGCCGCGACACCATCGGCCAAGCGGTGGATTCCTCGGCGATTGTGGTCGCCCCTGCCGCATGGACAGCAGCATTCATGCGTTGCAAAAAGGCTACCGCATCGAGATTTTCATTGCCTCCGTATTCATTGGGCAACCATTCACCCTCGCGGCGCGAATAATCGAGGTACAGCATCGAGGCCACCGCATCGACTCGCAGGGCATCAATATGGTATTCCTTGATCCAAAACAAAGCATTAGCAATGAGATAATTGCACACCTCAGTGCGGCCAAAATTGAATACCAGTGTTCCCCAGTCCGGTTGCTCACCGCGTCGTGGATCGTCATGCTCATACAGAGCCGTACCGTCAAAACGCCCTAAGCCGTGAGTATCTTTAGGAAAATGCGCGGGCACCCAGTCGATAATGACACCAATACCGGCTTGATGGCAGCAATCCACAAAATATTTGAAATCATCCGGCGAACCAAAACGGTACGTCGGGGCAAACAAGCCAATCGGTTGATACCCCCAAGACCCGTCAAAAGGGTGCTCACTGACCGGTAACAATTCGATATGGGTAAACCCCATATCGTTGACATAGGGCACAAGCTGCTCGGCCAGTTCACGATAACTCAAAAACTGGCCGTCTTCACGCCGCCGCCAAGACCCCAGATGCACTTCGTACACACTGAGCGGTTCATCTAATGCGCAATGGCGTTGTGAACGCCAGTGCTCATCCCGCCATGAGTAGTCACTGTCATGAACAATGCAGGCATTCCCTGGCGGGGCTTCCATCGCACGGGCAAAAGGATCTGCTTTCAGCGGCAAGAGCTGTTTCTGTGGACCTAACAGCTCAAATTTGTACAACGCCCCCGAACCAATACCGGGAATAAAAATATCCCAAACCCCATTGCCGGGGTGGTAACGCATCGGATGACGACGTCCGTCCCAGTCATTAAACGTACCTACCACACTCACTCGGTACGCATTGGGTGCCCAGACGGCAAAATACACACCGGCCACACCCGCCAATTCCATGCAATGCGCCCCTAGGCGCTGATAGAGTTGCTCGTGAGTCCCTTCCGCCATCAGGTAACGATCCAACTCACCCATCGGTGAGTCAAACCGATACGGATCATCAATCATCCACTGATGATCACCCGTGCTGAGACCGAGCCGATACGCGGTCACCGGGCGGGTGAAGCGGGCTTCAAACAGGCCCGCTGGGTGAACGCGCGGCATCTCAATCGAGCGGTTATCCTCCAGAGAGTGGAGGGTCACCGTCTGGGCTTGCGGCTGGAAGCTGCGCACAATCCAATACCCATCATTGGTAGAATGCGCCCCTAATAAGGCAAAGGGATCGCGGTGTTCACCACGAATTAGGGCTTCTAAATCGGTTTGGGTCATCGCGGTCCTGCTCCTCCATACAGTTGCTTGATATAGGCTTGAGCGCTGTCACTCCACAAAAAGCGTGCGGCAGCGGCATTATGGACAATGTCATGCCAACGCTCAGGATAGTTACGCCGTAGTTTCAATGCTTCGTGCACTGTCATCACTAAATGCTCGGCTTGTTCGCTTAAGCTGTCTCCTGAAAACACAAATCCATTAACCCCGTGGCTTACCGTATCATGTAACCCCCCTACATCGCGAACCAAACACGGTTGTCCCGCCCGCATGGCCAACATTTGGCTGATACCACAGGGCTCAAAAGAACTCGGCATCAAAAATAAATCCCCACAATGATAAAGCGCTTGGGATACCGTATCCGAATACCCATAGAGAAACAAAAAATTGCCACGCTGCCCGGCTATTTCAGTAAAAAATTGCCGATACTCAGGATCGCCTTGACCCAAGAGAATCAACACCCCCTGTTCCCCTAAACCATCCAGCAGGTGTTCCAGAGCGGAGCGGCCATCGGTACAGGGCTGAATCAGCAAGCGGAATTTCTGGCTGGTCAGACGCCCAATGCTGGTCATGACCGTCTCTGGACGCCGTGTCCGCCAGCGGTTCAATTGATTCAGCGCAATAAAATGGCAACTGGCCACCTGAGCCGAACGCCCTACCCAGGCCAGAATTTGGCGGTTAAGCAATTGGACAACATCCGACCAATGCCAATCCACCGGATAATTGTCGGCGTAATTACAGCCATTCAGAATACCGTGTAAGCGATCCTGTGCCTGCGCTTGCATCAAATCGCGCTCTAACCCCTCACCGCCATAATAACCGCGTGCTTCCACATCACTGGGGTGCAGAATTTCACGCGCATAGCTGGGAGAGACGGTGTGTACCGCATCAGCAAGACGAATAGCGGTTGCCATGGGGTTCATACACTGTGGCCAACGAGGATCCGCCACTAAGGCATGCGGATAGTTTACATCCGGAAACCATTTAGCCAGTGACGAGGGATCATCGTCCAGCGGCCTAACCCCTTGCAAGGCCAAATTATGAATGGTGAACACACAGCGTACCGATTGCAGCGGCCAGTAGCGCGAACGACAGCGGCGTAGTAGCAAAAAAAACGCCGTATGCCAATCATGTAAATGAATCACCTCCGGCATCTCACAGTGCCCTTGGACTAACAGCTCCGCTGCAGCGGCACAGAAAAACGCAAACTTAGTGGCATCGCGTGCAAAGGGACGCCCCGGTGGGTCATCACAATACAAATGCCCAGGCCCACAGAGTGAGAACAAGGGATGTTCTACTACCCAGTGGCGCACCTGGACGCTGGCAGCATAACCGGGCCGAGTGGGTACCGAGTAGAGCACCACTTGACGGGTACTGCCCGCAAAACTCACCGGAAACGTAGCAAGGGCTTGAGCACCCGGTTGTGCGGACAAATGCCCATAGCCGGGTATGATGACCGTGACGCGACAGCCCAATTCGACCAAGGCCGGGGGGAGATCACGCAAGACATCACCGATGCCGCCGACTTTCGCTTTGGGCAGGGCATCGTTTTCTGCCGCCAGCATGACAATGTCCATGTTAGGTGATCACGCTCGGTGCGGTGCGACCGGTGTAGGCTGCGATTTGGGCCAACTCTTGCGATAAAGTAATGAGATCGGCTAAAGCGCTTTGTGGGTCTTGATCATGCCGCTCCGGATCCGGTTCATGGCGCTCAATATACACTCGCAATGTCGCGCCTTGGGTGCCCGTGCCTGACAACCGGTAAACTATCCGCGCCTCGCCGCCAGAACCCCGTAAGCCGATGCGCAAGCCTTGGTTGTGACTGACGCTGTCATCAATGGGATCGGTATAGCTGAAATCATCGCAGTAGTCGATCTCAACCGAGCCAAAACGCTGCCCGACTAACTCCGAGCCACGGCGGCGCAGATCATCCACCAGCGCTTGGGCGCGTTCAGCGTCCACGGCTTCATAATCGTGGCGGGTATAAAAATTACGCCCGTAGGTGGCCCAGTGTTGCTGGACAATGGCTTGGACACTCTCTTGACGCACGGCCAAAATATTCAGCCAAAATAACACCGCCCACAGACCGTCTTTTTCCCGCACATGGTCAGAACTGGTACCAAACGATTCCTCACCGCATAGGGTGATCCGCCCGGCATCGAGCAAATTGCCGAAAAACTTCCAACCCGTGGGCGTTTCAAAACACTCAATCCCGAGTGTTTCGGCCACGCGATCCACCGCTCGGCTGGTCGGCATGGAGCGCGCCACACCCGCTAAACCCTGGGCATAACCGGGCACCAAGGTGGCGTTGGCCGCTAATATCGCCAGACTGTCGCTGGGCGTGATATAGCAGTCCTTGCCCAGAATCATATTGCGATCCCCATCGCCATCAGACGCCGCACCCAGATCCGGCGCGTGTGGGCTGAACATCAGAGCCGCCAGCTCTTGGGCATGGGCCAGATTGGGATCGGGATGGTCACCACCGAAATCCGGCAACGGGGTACCGCGAATCACGCTGCCCGCCGGTGCGCCTAGGCGTTGTTCCAGAATGGCATGGGCATACGGCCCGGTCACCGCGTTCATGCCATCAAAGCGAATACTCAGCGCCCCAGAACGCAAGGCTTGGCTCATACGCTCAAAATCAAATAATTGCTCCATCAGCTCGGCGTAATCGGCTACCGAATCAATGACGACAATCTGCATATCTCCTAATGACTGTTCACCAAGTTCATCGAGCTGAATATCAGCCGCGTCGAAGGTACGGTACTCGCGAATGTTCAGACTGTGTTGGAAGATCTGCTCGGTGATGCGCTCGGGTGCCGGCCCCCCGTTACTGACATTGTATTTTATGCCGAAATCAGCGTCTGGGCCGCCCGGATTATGACTGGCGGAGAGCACAATACCGCCCAAGGCTTTATATTTACGAATAATGCACGATACCGCCGGCGTAGATAAAATGCCGTGTTGGCCGACCAGCATGCGCCCAACGCCATTGGCCGCCGCCATGCGCAGAATGATGTTCAGGGCCTCACGGTTGTAATAACGGCCATCGCCACCGATGACTAAGGTCTGACCCTGGCAATCAGACAGCGTATTGAAAATCGCTTGGACGAAATTTTCCAAATAATGGGCTTGCTGAAAAACTCGAACTCGCTTGCGCAGACCAGAAGTACCTGGGCGTTGATCAGTAAAGGGCTGTGTGGTTATGGTTTTAATGGTCATTAGAAGGCTCATTAAAAATAATCAATAATAGTCGGTTAGGGTTGATGCGCCTTAGCCAAATAGTCATGAGACTGCATTTCATGCAGGCGGCTGATGGCGCGTTGGTAGTCAAAACGTAATTTCTCCCCTTGGTAAATAGAGTCTATGGGTGCCGTCGCTGAACAGATCAGCTTAACGCTGCGATCGTAAAACTCATCAATCAGACTTAAGAAGCGCCGCGCGGCATTTTCGCTGTACCCATCCAGTACAGGAATATTAGATAACACCACCGTGTGGTACAAGCGAGCCAATTCGATATAGTCGTTTTGGCTGCGCGGACCGTCACATAAATCAACGAAATCAAACCAGATCACCCCATCGCCCCGGCGGCGCGTGGGTATCATCCGGCCTTCAATCTCGACACTGCCGCCCGCTTCACCCGCTTCGGGGCTGATCTGCTCAAAGGCTGCGAGCAGGTGTTGGTCGGTTTCGGCAGTCAGCGGATAATGGAATAATTGCAAGGAATCCAGATACAGCAAACGGTAATCGGTGCCCTCGGCGACGGGAAAGACTTCCAAATGCTGCTTGATCAAATCGATGGCCGGTAAAAACCGGGCGCGTTGCAGACCGTCACGATACAGCTCATCGGGGGGCACATTGGAGGTCGTCACCAAAGTCACGCCGTGGGCGAACAAATGCTGTAATAAACCGGCTAACAGCATGGCGTCGGTGATATCCGCCACAAAGAATTCATCCAAACACAGCAATCGCCCCCGTTGCGCCTGGCGCTGCGCCACCTGCTGTAAAGGATCTTGCTGATCACGCAGCGATTTTAAGGCGTGATGAGTTTGGCGCATAAAGCGATGAAAATGCACCCGTTGTTTATCTTCGATGCCGACATGCTGAAAAAACTGATCCATCATCCAGGTTTTGCCACGCCCCACACTCCCCCATAAATACAGCCCCCGTACCGGCTGCACAGGAGAACGCTTAAGCCACCGCCCCAGTACACGTCTGGGCAGAGAGGTGTGGGGGGCGCTATGCTGCAGCGCCATGCTGACCTGATGGAGACGCTGCAAAGCCGCTTGCTGGGCGGGGTCATAGGCTAAATCGGGTTGTAATAAAGGATCCGTCGGCGCAGGCATGATCATAGTCTAAACGATTGATTACTCATGTAAGCGAAAAGCTGGCTTGCGGCGGGGCAGATACTGCGACCAATCACGCGCCGGATCGCCAAAGGCAAAAAAATCGGGGTTTAGCAGGATGGGACGAGCGTTGTAGCGCAGCGGGCGCATAAACATATCGGTCAGTCCACCACCGGCTTCTTCGACGATGATTTGCGCGGCGGCGGTATCCCATTCTGAGGTCGGTCCAAAACGCGGATACAGATCGACCACCCCCTCAGCGACCAGACACGATTTCAATGAACTGCCCAGCGATAAATAATGATGGCGACCCAGATAATCCAAGTAGGTGCTCAAAGGATGCCCGGCATGTCGGCTGCCGCTGGCCACGCGGATAGGGTCATCGGCAGGAATCCGCGTCTGAATCGCTTGGGCGCTACCCTGCCCGGCTTGTTTGAACGCACCGTACTGATATATCGCGAAATAATAACACGGATCAATCGGGATATAAATCAACCCCAGCACTGGGCGCTGCTTGTAGATCAGGGCAATATTGACGCTGAATTGACCACTGCGGGCGATGAATTCGCGGGTACCATCCAGAGGATCCACCAGCCACAGCCAATCCCAAGTTTGCCGCTGTAGAAAGGGAACCCGAGGCGACTCCTCGGACAACACGGGAATATCCGGCAGCAACTCGTATAAACCGCCTTCAATGCACTGGTGAGCGGTGATATCCGCTTCGGTGACTGGGGACAGATCGGATTTTTGCCGAACCGTGAATCCGGCATTATAGATGTCCAGAATCGATTCCCCCGCCGTGCGGGCAATCGCTTGCAGGGGATCGATAAGGGCAACCAGTTCATCCGTCGTCATACGACCTTATTTTACATCATCCGTGTTACAAGACGTGACTTTCCTTCGATCCTGTTTTTTGCTCCATGCTGTCATTCCGCCAGGGATTGGCGGAATCCAGTCACAGGGAGGTGAAGGGTCGGCTGACTACGGGAGCGGAATGTGACCCTGATGCCGCTACCGACTCCTAGGCAGCCGTCCTTGGCACTGGATTCCGCCCGTCCATG
>PWUP01000295.1 GCA_003562535.1 Gammaproteobacteria bacterium
ACGGATTTCTTGAACATTCAGGATATCGATGCCATATTCCTCGGCACCGAGGGTAAAGGTCAGATACTCGCGGCTGTCATCGCTGCCGACAACCGTGCGGTCCTGCAAAGCTTGGCTCATACTAAATCTCCCTCTTTTTATCAAATAAATAATTTAGTTACGCAGGGCTACACCTGCCGCCGAGTGGGCACTGTGGGTTTATAGTTACCGTCAGGGCAGATGGCATTGCCGTGGTCGGTCGTATGACCTGCTGGCCATGAGTCCGAAAAACATTGATCGCTCGACTCACAGCCGACGCTGGTTCTTCCGGTGATGTGTGAGCTTTTGCTGGATGAGTGACTGCGGCTAAGTCTTGGACTGATTCACCTGCTGGTGCCGCCTCACTGGCGGCACTGAGAGCTAAGCTATTAGTCTGAAAGGTGATACCGTCAATCACAGTAATAATCTCGCGGATCTGTGCTGAACCGACGGTACTAATTCTTATGGCATCTACCGCCTGCTCAATTTTTATACCGCGTTGAGTGGCCACATCGCGGATGTATTAGCCAACGGACTAGCTTGGCGAGTATTATGAATGTTTTACGACATTATATTTAACTTAGTATTCCAGAGCAAATAACAGATGACGTTAAGCGCTGCCCGACCCACCGTGTTCCCGCGTGGCGTTGAATTCGATCTCCGGCCAGCGCTCCATGGTCATTTGTAAATTGACCCGGGTTGGGGCGATATACACCAGTTCACCGCCATGATCGATGGCCAGATTCGCCTCGGTGGTGCAACCACCGGCTATTCAACGATCTATTGGCAAAAGTCGATAGCGTCATGGCTACAGTAGAGGCGCTACTGCCACCCGACTTCCCGGATATCACCGCTGCACCGATTGTTGAACGTTTTATTGTTCATGGGTGGGTGGATACTCACAGAGTTTAACAGCGATTTGAGCTCGATGGAGTGCCCGTTTCGCTTGGTAGCGCGCCCACCAGCTCAGGATATGCTCGGCAGGCATGGGGCGGGCAATCGCATAGCCTTGACCCAGGGTGCAGCCCAGTTGCAGCAGCCGTTCACTGTGCATATCCGTTTCCACCCCTTCAGCAATCACCTTACGTCCAAACGCCTCGGCCAGACTGATGATGCCCTCCAGAATGGCTAAATCGTTGGGGTCATCCAGCATATCACGCACGAAGCTTTGGTCGATCTTGATGATTGCGACCGGTAGGCGCTTGAGGTAGCTCAGCGAGGAGTAGCCGGTGCCAAAGTCATCAAGCGCGAAGGATACGCCCAGTGCCCGCCCGGCGTGCAGGGTATCTGAAACCTCGGCGATGTCCGCTAAGGCGCTGGTTTCCAGTATTTCCAGTTCCAGATCGCTGGATTGCACTTGAGGGTAACGGGCTAACGCCTGCCCCAGTTTGGCGATGAAATCCGCTTGCGCCAGTTGCAGGGCATCGACATTGACGCTGACCGGCAGTACCTTGCCCATCGCTCGCCAAGTGGTGATCTGGGCCAAGGCGGTCTCAATCACCCAATCGCCTAATTCCACCATCAAGGGATGACGGTCAATGAACGGTAAAAACGCACCCGGGGCTAATAAGCCCCGTTCAGGGTGTTGCCAGCGGATCAGGGCTTCAGCGCCGATCACCGCGCCGGTGCGCATATCCACCTTGGGCTGGTAATAGAGCACAAATTCTTGATTCACTAGTGCTTGGCGAATGCGTTCACGTTCTTCATGGTGATCGCGCAGTTGACGGTCATACGCGGCGTCGAACAGATGATAACGGTTTTTACCTGCCAGTTTGGCTTGATACATGGCCTGATCGGCTTGGCGCAGCAGTTGATCGGCATCGACGGGGTCGGCTTGCGGGTAAACACTGGCACCCAGACTGGCGGTGACCTGTAACCCTGAGTCATACGGCGGCTGGGCGATGGTGTCGAGTAAGCGTTGCAATAAGGGCAGACAGGTTTGGAGACTCGGTAGGTCATTAAACACCATGACGAATTCATCGCCACTCAGCCGAGCCAGGGTGTCGCCTTGGCGCAGTACCCGTTGCAGCCGCTGGGCAACGCTCACCAGTAATTGTGTACCTGTTTCCTGCCCATGAGTGTCATTGATGCTTTTAAACCCGTCCAGATCCAGACAGGCCACCACGATCTGCTCGCCGCGCCGCTCGGTTTGCGCCATACTTTGCCGCAATCGGTCAACCAGCAGCACACGATTCGCCAGACCGGTGAGAGGATCGTAATGCGCGATCTGTTCCAACTGCTGTTGGTGCTGTTCCAATAGGCGAATCTTGTTCTGTGCCAGCTCGGTTAAGCGAGCGGCGGAGGCGATAAAGCCCCGTTGTTGTTCATCGGGGTCGGGTTGGCGATCCAGCCAGTTGAGCACCAGAAGATGGTAGCCGTCACAGCGCAGGCTGAAGGGATACCAAAACAGGGTGCCGATGCTCATCTGGTGATGCAAGAGCGCCGCCGAGCCATCCTCAAGCAGCGCAGGATGTAGGGCATCCACATGGCTGAGCAGCCCGGTTCGCTGTTGGCGCATGTAGGTGACCCCGTTGCCAAAGACCTTGAGCGGATAACGGCCTATGGAGGAACGGATACTGGGTTGGTTGGGATTGAGCCACTCATGCAAACCGATAATCTGTTCGCCCTTGAAATCGATGTCATAGACCAGCGCTCGGTCAGCGGCCAGCGCCTCACCAAGATGATGGCAGGTGGTAGCAAGAATCCGCTCAACGTTGTCCTCAGCGGCGATGGTGTGGGCAATGGCGTCGATGGCCTGTTGGTGCTTTTTCTGTGCGGAGATGTCTAACAGCAG
>PWUP01000256.1 GCA_003562535.1 Gammaproteobacteria bacterium
GCGCTTTACCGCAAGGGGATGAACACTCTAAAAATCCCTGCTCGACAAAGGAATCCGGCGCCACTGAGCGTCAAGGGCTTGAGTTGGGCGGTTCGCCGCGTCAACCAAGTGCGGATAAATCAATTGCTCAAAAATGAGCAAGTTTAATGGAGCAGAACCCACATGGCATTAACGAAAGCCGACATGTCCGAGCGCTTGTTCGATCAAATCGGTATGAATAAACGTGACGCTAAAGATCTGGTTGAAGCCTTTTTTGAAGAAATTCGCCGTTCCTTGGAGCAAGGCGAACAAGTCAAATTATCCGGCTTCGGCAATTTTGACCTGCGCGATAAAAACCAACGCCCAGGGCGTAACCCCAAAACCGGCGAAGAGATCCCGATTTCTGCCCGTCGGGTAGTGACATTCCGTCCGGGTCAAAAACTCAAAACCCGCGTCGATACCAAGCAACATGAACTGGCCGGTGATGCTTGAATTTGTGAGCCAACCGAGTATCATAGTCGTTTGACATTATCGGGGCGTGGCGCAGCCTGGTAGCGCACCTGCATGGGGTGCAGGTGGTCGCAGGTTCAAATCCTGCCGTCCCGACCAACTTTATCAAAGGGTTAGAGCTTAGGCTCTAGCCCTTTTTTTGTTGGATAGGGGGTTGGGGTAACAAACACATTGCATCGTTGCTAATGGGTGTTCAGAATTTGTGGCCAGTGCGCTGGCGGGAGGGATGTGAGATGCGGGTTTGTAGCGTTCAGTAAGGTCGTGTGTTAAAAAAACGAATTACCCATTAACTAAGCGAATGATGGATTAGCACGCTGCTCCCTCTCCCTTTGGGAGAGGGTTGGCGAAACGAATCGAACAAATGCGCTATAATGCTCGTTAAGCTGTTTTTTGCTTTATTGATCCTGTCTTATAGGAGAGCATGACTCATGCTCGTGCGCATAGTGTGCCTTAGTAGCCTAGTGGCTACCCTGTTCATCGGTCTGTTGCTGTCGATACCCGTCGCAGCCGATACGCTAGGTTCTGGCCGTTTATTGACCCTGCTGCCGCAAGATACCTTAACCCTCACCCGCAGCACCGTCCATGATGGTATGCGGCCTATCCGTTACCACAGCACTGAATTGCATCAATGGCCACCAGGTAGCTCAGTCCTTGTACCACTTAGCGATTCCCTAAACATTAGCCTGACCCATGATCACACGGTCGAAAACCCCAGCGGCAGCCGCACTTGGGTCGGGCGTTTGACGGGCTTTCCTGCCAGCTACCGCGCCATCATCACGGACGATGGCGAGCATGTCCACGGGCGGATACTGACCCCGCGCGGCGTGTACTGGCTGGAAACCAGCGAAGACGGCACCCAATGGCTGCACAATCCGCGTGCCAGTGGCTTAAAGCCCACCCCTTTTGGTGATGACGCCATTGTTCCACCTTATGATGTCTTGGACTCGGAATCCGCACCGCATATTCGCCAATCGCTTAGCTTGCCCGATCCACGGTCCACTGAACACGCCACGGTCGATCTGCTGCTTGCCTACACGCCGGGCTTAGTGTCTCGACTCGGCGCTGGTCTGTCCGCACGACTGGATCAATTAGTGGCCGTAGCTAACCAAGCCTATACCGACAGCGGTATTTATCTGCGTTTGCGTTTAGTACACACTGTCGAAGTCAATTACAGCGATACGCTGAGCAATAACCAAGCGTTGAATGATATTACCCCGCAGTTCTCAACCCCACCCGCAGTCGCTCTGCTGGCGGATTTGCGCGACCAATACGGCGCGGATTTAGTCACCCTGATCCGGCCTTATGACCGCTTTCAACATGGAGGCTGTGGCGTAGCATGGCTTTTAGGACAAGGCCAGGGTGAATTGAGCCTGCAATGGGATGCCCCGTATGGTTATTCGGTCGTGTCAGATGGCACGAGTGGACAATTTTTCTGTGCCGATACGACGTTAGCCCATGAACTCGGCCACAATATGGGCAGTGAGCACGATCGGGCCACGGCTACAGCCCAAGGGTCAAGCGGTGGGGTATTTGACTACTCCTATGGTCACGGTATTGAGGGCACGTTTGGCACCATCATGAGCTACATCGACCCCGAGGTGACGTTGTTTTCCAGCCCAGCGATTAGTTGTGCCCCAGGACAACCCTGTGGCGTCAATCACATCGCCGTTAATTCCGCTGACAATGTGCGCTCCATCAATAATGTCCGCTTTCAGGTGGCGGCATTCCGTGATACGACAACTGTTGATCCCGATCCCGTCTTTTTGCTCAGCGTTACGACTACAGGTACCGGCAGTGGCACGGTGAGCAGCAGTCCTAGCGGGATTAACTGCGGCAATCGGTGTAGTGCCGAATTTAACCAAAATACCACCGTAACTTTAACCGCTAATCCCGCATCCGGTTCAACCTTTACAGGGTGGAGTGGGGCCTGTAGTGGTACCAGCAGTTGCGCAGTCACGATGACTCAAAACCGCAGTGTCACGGCGACGTTCAGTACCGCGACGAGTCCAACCGTCGTCCTGAGTAATAACCAGGCCGTCACCGGCTTATCCGGTGCTCAAGGCAGTGAGCGCTTATTCCGTATCGACGTGCCAACAGGCGCTACAGAACTGCGGGTGACCCTTGCGCCGGATGCGGTTGGGTCAGCGGCTGCGGATAATCGCCTATCTACCCGCATTGTCGGTGGCACTAATGCCGATATCCGCGATTATCCCTGGCAGGTAGCATTGATTGACCGGTTCGGTGAGTCCTTCTGCGGTGGCAGTATTATTGACCGCCGGTGGGTGCTGACCGCTGCGCATTGCTTCCCA
>PWUP01000230.1 GCA_003562535.1 Gammaproteobacteria bacterium
CCGATGAAGTCAAGGTTAAAATTATTGCCAGTGGGGTTGGCGGGATTAATGAATCGGATGCGAACTTAGCCTTGGCGTCATCGGCAATTATCATTGGCTTTAATGTGCGGGCCGACAATTCGGCTAAAAAACTTATTGAAGAAGAAGGACTGGATTTACACTATTACGGTGTGATCTATGAAGCCATCGATGATGTTAAAAAGGCGTTGGTCGGCTTACTCAGCCCTGAGATTAAGGAAGAAATTGTTGGTTTAGCCGAGGTGCGTGATGTATTCCGTTCGCCCAAATTTGGCGCTATTGCCGGTTGCATGGTGCTGGAAGGCACGGTCAAGCGCAATAACCCGATACGGGTGCTGCGCGACAATGTAGTGGTTTACGAAGGCACGCTCGAATCATTACGCCGCTTTAAGGATGATGTCACCGAGGTTCGCCACGGTATGGAATGTGGTATCGGGGTGAAAAATTACAACGATGTGCAAGCGGGCGATCAGATCGAAGTGTTTGAGCGTACTGAAGTGCAGCGGGTGGTCTAGGTCTACGCCATGCCTAAAGAATACCCCCGAACTCGGCGGGTGGGTGAACAGCTCAAGCGCGAGCTGGCCGAATTGTTGCGCAGTGAGGCCGATGACCCGCGCTTGGCCTTGGTCTCGATCACCAGTGTGCAACTGAGCCGTGATTTGGCTCATGCCAAAGTGTATATCACGCTGTTGGGTTATGACGATCAACGCCCGGAAGTGGTCGAGGCGCTCAACCGTCTAGCCCCGGAGTTGCGGCGCTTGCTGGGGCGTATCCTGCGGTTACGGGTTGTGCCGCGTCTTGTATTTTATTATGACGAAGTTATAGAGCGAGGTGCGGCGCTGTCGGCTTTAATTGATCAAGCGGTCTCGGCGGATCAGCAGCGCAACCGTGGTGATGACGATTTGGGTGGCGTGTGAGTGCTCAGCAGCGGCGACCGACCCGTAAGGTCGATGGGGTGTTGTTATTAGACAAACCCTCTGGGATGACCTCAAATGCGGTTTTGCAGCAGGTGAAGCGTTTATACCAAGCCGCCAAGGCGGGACATACCGGCAGTCTTGATCCACTGGCGGAAGGCTTATTACCGATCTGTTTTGGTGAGGCGACTAAGCTGTCGCGCTTTTTGCTCAATGCCGATAAAAGCTATCACTTCCAGTGTCGGCTTGGAGTGACCACCACCACAGGCGATGCGGAAGGTGACGTGGTGGAGCGGCAAGCCGTACCCGTGTTAGAACGACCGCAGGTCGAAGCGGTGTTGCGCCGCTTTGTGGGGCAACTGTCTCAAGTCCCGCCGATGTATTCTGCGCTGAAACATCAGGGACAGCGTCTGTACGCACTTGCTCGCCAAGGCCAGGTTGTCGAACGTCCGCCACGAACCGTCATCATCCATGACATGCAGTTGTTGACGCTCAATGCCGACGTGTTAGAGTGCCGAGTGTGTTGTTCTAAAGGCACCTATATTCGTACCTTGGCTGAGGATATTGGCGCTGCTTTGGGGTGTGGTGCCCATCTCCAATGGCTGCGCCGTACTGCTATCACACCGTATCGGCACACCTCATTAGTGACATGGTCGGCGGTTCATGCTGCGGCTGAACAGGGGTTGGCCGCGCTGGATGAGTTATTATGGCCTTTGGAGAGTAGCGTGGTGGATTGGCCGAGTGTGCAGGTCGATGACACCAGTGCGCAGTATCTGCGTACCGGACAAGCCGTGCAGGTCGCCAAAGCACCGTCGGCCGGTTGGGTGGCGTTGTATCGCCTGGCGCCGCCTGAATTGATCGGGATTGGTGAAATACTGGATGATGGTCGGGTTGCCCCGAGGCGGATGTTCAATCGCGCGACTACTCACTCAGCGCAGTAATGGCTTGTCGCCAAGCCTAGGTACAGGCTAAAATTAACCACTTGACGTTATCATCGATTTTTCTGGAGTTGAGCGACTATGGCTCTTAATGTTGAACAAAAAGCAAGTATCATAGAGAACTATCAACGGGGCGCGGGTGACACCGGTTCGCCAGAGGTTCAAGTAGCCCTGTTAACGGGTCGTATCACTGATTTGCAATCGCATTTCAGTGAGCACAAACAGGATCACCACTCGCGACGTGGTTTGTTAAAAATGGTTAACCAGCGCCGCAAACTGTTGGACTATCTCAAGCGCAAGGATTTGTCGCGCTACCAAGATTTAATTAAGCGCTTGGGTTTGCGCCGCTAATTATTCCCTCTCAATTATTGTCAGCGCTGGAAGGTATTCGTGGAATCAGTCAGTCAAACGTTTCAATATGGATCGCATCAAGTCACCCTGAAAACCGGTGGTATCGCCCGTCAGGCTTCTGGTGCTGTTTTGGTCAATATGGCCGATACTGTGGTTTTGGTCACCGTGGTGGCTAGAAAAGAGGCCATGGAAGGGCGGGATTTTTTTCCGCTAACCGTTAACTATCAGGAGCGCAGTTATGCGGCCGGGCGGATTCCCGGTGGTTTTTTCCGCCGTGAAGGTCGTCCCTCGGAAAAAGAAACGCTGACCTCGCGCTTGATTGATCGCCCCATTCGCCCTTTGTTTCCCAAAGGGTTTAATCACGAGGTGCAGATTATTGCCACCGTGATGTCCTTGAATCCCGATATTGACGCCGACATTCCGGCGATGCTCGGAGCCTCAGCCGCACTGGAGTTAGCCGGTCTGCCTTGGCAGGGGCCGATTGCTGCCGCTCGGGTGGGGTATCATCAAGGCGACTATCTACTGAATCCGAATTTGACCGAGCTGGACGATTCGGCGCTGGATCTGGTCGTCGCCGGCACGGCCAATGCCGTGTTGATGGTGGAATCTGAAGCCGAGCAACTCCCTGAAGAGATCATGCTCGGGGCGGTCATGTTCGGTCATGAACAGATGCAAGTCGCCATTACCGCAATTCGCGATTTAGCCGCTCAAGTGCAGGTGCAGCGTTGGGATTGGCAGTCCCCGGTGGCGGATGAACAACTCGCCACGGTGGTGCAACAACAGGCTGAGGCCGGTTTGGTTGCGGCCTATCAGATTGCTGAAAAAACAGCGCGTCAAGACGCGGTTGCGGCATTGAAAACAGCCGTGCTTGAACACTTAGCGCCCACTGACTCAGCAACTGAGGCCCAATGGAATGAGGCGCAGATTCAGTCCGCCTTGGAAACGCTAGAAAAACGGCTGGTGCGTGAGCGCATTCTGTCGGGTCAACCGCGTATTGATGGCCGTGACACCGCCAGTGTCCGACCCATAACCATCCAAACTGGGCTGTTGCCACGGGTTCATGGCTCAGCGCTGTTTACTCGCGGCGAGACCCAAGCGATTGTCGTGACCACATTGGGCACGAATCGCGATGCTCAGGTTATCGATGCGATTGAAGGCGAATACCGCGACCGCTTCATGTTGCACTATAATTTTCCCCCTTACTGTGTGGGCGAGACCGGTATGGTCGGCACACCTAAACGCCGTGAAATTGGCCATGGTCGTTTAGCCCGCCGCAGCATGGAAGCCGTGTTGCCGCCGGAAGAAGAGTTTCCCTATGTGATCCGTGTGGTCTCAGAGATCACCGAATCCAATGGTTCCAGCTCGATGGCGTCAGTGTGTGGTGCCAGCGTGGCGCTGATGGACGCCGGGGTGCCGGTTAAGGCACCGGTCGCTGGGATTGCTATGGGGCTTATCAAAGAGGCCGAGCGGTTTGCGGTGTTGACGGATATTCTTGGTGATGAAGATCACCTCGGTGATATGGATTTTAAGGTCGCAGGCACTCAAAATGGGGTCACGGCCTTGCAAATGGACATCAAGATTGACGGCATTACTCGTGAAATCATGGAAGTCGCGCTGCGTCAAGCACAGGCCGGGCGTTTACATATCTTAGAGAAAATGAATGCCGTTATTGATCGTCCACGCCTCGAAATGTCGGCCTACGCGCCGCGTATTTTCACCACTCGCATTGATCCCGACAAGATCCGCGATGTGATTGGTAAAGGCGGGGTGACGATTCGGGCGATCACCGAAGATACCGGCACCACGATTGATATCACGGACGACGGCGTGGTCAGCATTGCCGCGGTTGATAAGCCGTCAGCCGATGCCGCACTGAAACGCATTGAAGAAATCACGGCTGATCTTGAAGTGGGACGCCTCTATGAAGGCAAGATTGTGCGGATTATGGATTTTGGCGCCTTTGTCTCATTGATGCCCGGTCGTGACGGTATGGTGCATATTTCTCAGATTAGCGATGAGCGCGTCGAGAAAGTCACCGATAAGCTGGCCGTGGGTGATACGGTCAAAGTCAAAGTGATGGAAATTGACAAGCAGGGTCGGGTACGTTTGACCATGCGCGGTATTTAATTGCTTGCTCTAGCGGCCTAGCTTAGGTTAATCTGTGCCGCTGAGTCAGTGTTAAGTTGTGTGTTCGGAGAGGTGCCGGAGCGGTCGAACGGGCTCGCCTGGAAAGTGAGTGTACGTGATGAGCGTACCGAGGGTTCGAATCCCTCCCTCTCCGCCATTATGATCTACGGCAACTGACCATGGATAACCGATCAAATTATCTCGATCTTGAAGTATTGCACCGTGAGCCGGCACAGCCACGGTCTGCTCCCCCATTATTATTCATTCACGGTGCCTATGTAGGGGCGTGGTGTTGGGATGAATACTTTCTCGACTATTTTGCGGATCGTGGCTATCACGCCAGTGCGCTGAGTCTGAGTGGGCATGGAGCCAGCAATGGCCGTGACCGTCTTAACTGGCTGAGTTTGCGTGATTATGTCGATGATGTGATTAAGGTGGTGCGCACAATGCCGCAACCGCCGGTGCTGATCGGCCACTCCATGGGCGGCATGGTGATCCAAAAGTATTTAGAGAAGCGCCATGTGCCCGCCGTAGTATTGATGGCCTCTGTGCCGCCGACTGGTATGTGGGGAATGAATTGGTGGATTGGTCTCACCCGTCCCCAGTTATTTCAAGAGCTGATGTTGGTGCAAGTCGGCGCTGCCAACTACACGAATTATCGCCAAGTGCGTGATGCCTTGTTCTCGCCAGATTTACCGGATCCTCAGGCGCTGCGCTACCTTAATCATACCCAACCTGAATCGATGCGGGCGTTGTTCGATATGAACGGCTGGGATTTACCGATTTTATTGCATCAATTACCTCCTGCCTTAGTGTTGGGTGCCGGTGCGGATGCGCTCATACCGCGTTGCTCGGTAGCGACTACCGCCGCATTGTTTAATACGGAAGTGCAGTGGTTTGATGATATGGCGCATGTCATGATGCTAGAACCGCAGTGGGTCTTGGTGGCTGAACACATTGCCCAATGGTTAGAGTACAATGGCTGGTAGCCACTGTACTGTCATCCCGTCACTCCAGTCTTGTCATGAGTCCTAGCATGTCATTGCGCGATCAGTTACTGAAAGCCGGGTTGGTCTCTAGTGACCAGGCTAAAAAAGCCGAACGGCGTACCCGCAAACAGACCCATCAGGTTAAAAAAGATAAAGCGTTGGCGCAACAGACGCGCCAAGAGCAGCAAGAGCAACAACGCCAACAGGCTGAGCAGATGCGTCACAAGCGTGATCGTGACCGCGAGCTGAATCGGCGTCGTGAGCATGAGAAAAATCGCAAGGCGTTGTTAGCCCAAGTGCGTCAGATGCTCCAGCATCACCGCCAGAATGACCCAGATGCCGAGCTACTGTTCAACTTTCAAGCGGGTAAGAAAATCCGGCGGGTGCGCGTCACCTCAGATCAGCAGCGGCAATTAGCTATGGGACGTTTGGGTATTGCCCGTAATCCGCATGACCCCTTTGACTATCCTATTGTACCCCGTGCGGCGGCAGTAAAACTCGCGGCATTAGGTGATGAGTTTATTGCGGTGCTTAATCCTGAAACCAACCAGTTGGATGACGATGATGAGTGGCCAGCCGATTGGTAACTTAGCGTATTTTTTACGCAATGTCATGGCATAGCCTATGTCCAGCCATTATGATGTGATTATCGTCGGGGGTGGCATGGTCGGTGCTGCCTTGGCGGCTCTATTAGGGCGTTCTCGCTGGCGTGTGGCGCTGCTTGAAGGTACGGCTCCACGACCCTGGTCACCACAGCAGCCGCTGGATCTGCGCGTGTCCTCGGTCAATGCGCTTTCCCAGCAGGTGTTTGTGGCTGGCCATGCCTGGGAGGGCATGCTCGGTCGCCGTGCGGCGCCGTTTCGGCATTTGCGGGTCTGGGACTATTCTCAACCGCATGGCACCACATTTCATGCCGCCGATGTTGGGGCTGAGTCGTTTGGCTGGTTTGTGGAAAATTCCATTATTCAATTAGCGCTGTGGGAGAGTCTGGCTGACTTAGAGACCGTCACCTGTTATTGTCCCGCCAAGCCGGTTCGCTTGGAACCGGATGTCCACCATGTCACCCTGACGTTGCAGGATGGGCGCTCCATCAGCGCCGATTTAGTGGTCGGCGCTGATGGAGCGCGCTCCAGTGTGCGCAACATGGCAGGGATTGCGGTGGATGTGCATGATTACCATCAGCACGCCCTGATTATGAATGCGGTCACTGAATTACCGCAGCAGGATACGACTTGGCAATGTTTTACGCCCACCGGTCCGCAAGCCTTTCTGCCATTAGTGGGGCAGCATGCCTCACTGGTGTGGTATCACACCCCCGACAGGGTGCGGCAATTATTGGCTCTATCCGATTCTGAACTCATCGCCGTATTAGAGCAGGAATTTCCTCAAGAACTCGGTGGCATTCGCGCTATCCTCGGGCGTGCCAGTTTTCCCATCCGGCGCTTGCATGCCCAGCGTTATCGTGCTCATCGGGTAGTTTTAGTCGGCGATGCTGCGCATGTGATTCATCCTCTAGCCGGGCAGGGGTTAAACTTGGGTATTCAAGATATCGCCTTGTTGGAACGCTATCTGGAGCGCAGCGATGATCCGGGATCGGCTCGGGTGCTCACCGCGTATGAAGCCCAGCGGCGACCGGCTAATCAGGCCATGATGAGTACCATGGAAGCCTTTCACCACCTATTCACTCCCTCGCCAGCCGTGCTCAGACGTGCAGGAGCCAAGAGTTTGACGGTGATTGATGCGCTGGCACCCCTCAAGCACTGGGTGATGCGCCATGCGATGGGGCTGACGGTCTCCCAAAGGTAGAGGGCGCTTAAGGTAGGGGTCTGAACGCTTACGTTGAGTGGGCGGGTGGTGAAACTTTGCGCGTTCCAGCGGACTCTTACCTACATCCTTTAGCGTAAGTACGGCTTACGACACAATGACTCTATTAGTATGAAAAGATTTGTTATTATAGCACTGCTGCTTGGGCTTGTCGGCATGGTGATCGGAGCTAACCTCTATTGGCAAGCCGACAACAGCCTCACTGAACGACCGCGAGGGCCGCGTATGGTGGCCGTGGCGGTAGCGCCCGTGACTCAAGGCCCGATTGTCGATATCCGTGAGTTCACCGGCTCGTTGCGTGCCTCCGACGCATTCACGGTGGCACCGAAAATCAGTGGCCGCATTGCGCGTATTCATGTGGACATCGGGGATCGCGTGCAACGCGGTGCCATCATGGTAGAGTTCGATGATGCCGAATTCCGTCAGGCCGTGGCGGTCGCTGAGGCGTCGTTAGCCGTGGCGCGGGCTGAATTGCGCCGTGCCGAATCCGAAGCAGCCTTGGCGACTCGGGAATTACAGCGTACTCAACAATTATCGCAGCGTAATCTAGTCTCTGAAGGCGAGCTGGATACTGCTCGGGCGCGCGCTGATTCCCAGCAAGCGGCCGTTGCTGTGGCCGCTGCACGGGTTCAAGAACGCGAAGCCGCCTTGCTGACTGAGCAGGTGCGACTCAGTTATACGGTAGTTCGAGCGGATTGGAACGGAGGGTTGGACAGTCGTCTGGTTGGGGATCGTGAAGTCAATGCCGGTGATACGGTGAGTGCCAATGCGGCCCTACTTACGGTGTTGGGTGTGGAACGCTTAATCGCGGTGGCCTACGCCTCAGAACGCGATTATCCGCTGCTGGCGGTAGGGCAAACGGTGAGCGTGGTGGCCGATGCCTTGCCCGAGCGGGAGTTTGCTGGAGTCATCGCTCGGATTGCACCGCGTTTTCAAGAGGTCTCGCGACAAGCTCGCTTTGAGGTCACGGTCACGAATGAAGATGAATTGCTCAAACCCGGCATGTTCATCACCGTGCGCGTTGAAGTCGATCGTGCCGACCCAGCGACCTTGGTGCCTGCCGATGCGGTAGTGCAACGCGATGGGCGCACCGGAGTGTATCAGATCCGCCAAGATGAGAACGATGACCGCACTTACGCTTATTTCATTCCAGTGAGTATAGGGATTCGTGATGCCGAGCAGGTGCAAATCTTGCAACCTGAACTGAGCGGTAAAGTCGTTACCCTAGGTCAGCAACTGCTTGCCGACGGTTCGCCAGTGATTATCGCTCAAGATTTTTAATGCTATAAATTTTATTGATCATGACTTTATCAGCAATCGCTGTGCGCCGAGCCGTGTTCACCAGCATGGTGACATTGATTGCCGTGTTACTGGGGCTGGTGTCGCTGACCCGTTTGCCGATTGATTTATTGCCGGAGATTGAATTTCCGGTACTGACGGTCTCAGTCACCTATCCTAATGCCAGCCCTCAAGTTATGGAGGAGCTGGTGGCTCGGCCCATTGAACAGGCGGTGGCGATTGTTCCCGGTGTCGAGGAAATCACCTCATCCTCGTCGGAAGGTGTGACCAATGTCCGCATGAATTTTGCCTGGGGCACAGATCTGAATGCCGCCGCCAATGACGTTCGTGATCAAATTGACCGCCGGATTAATAATCTGCCTGATGGTGCGGATCGGCCACGGATTCGTAAATTTGATACCGCCGATGCGCCGATTATGCTGGTGGGTATTTCCAGTGGCATTGATCCCATTGAGCTGCGGCGGATTGTGGATAATCAGATCAGCTACCGTTTGCAGCAAGTTCCTGGCGTAGCGGCCATCGATACTTGGGGTGGACCGGAACGAGAAATCCAAGTCCGCTTGGACCCACAGCGGATTACTGCTTTGGGCTTACCCCTAACCACGATCAGCAATGCCATCCGTGACGCCAATCTCACCCGTCCCGGCGGTAATATCGAAGAAGGCAGCCAAGCCTTTACCATTCGCGTTCCGGGGCGGTTTGCTGATCTCAATGAACTGGGGGATACCGTCGTAGCGGTGCGTGATGGCAACCCCATTACCCTGGAGCAAGTGGCGCAGATTGTTGATGGGCGTAAGCGCGAGACCCGGATTGTTAGAATTGACGATGAACCCGGCATCCGCATCGCAATCCGTAAGCAATCAGAAACCAATACCGTTGAAGTTGCGCGCGGGGTGCATCGCGCCTTAGAACGGATTGATCGGGATTATCCGCAAATTCAGTTCAGCCCCTTATTTGATACCTCAGAGTTCATCGAACGCTCCATTGCCAATGCGATCACCGCCATGTTACTCGGGGCATTGTTGGCTGTGGTGGTGTTGCTGTTTTTCCTGCGCAGTCTATACGCCACTTTAGTGGTGGCCGTGGCTATCCCCGTATCAGTGATCACCACGTTTGCACTGATGTATTTCGGCGGATTAACGCTGAACTTAATGACCATTGGCGGCTTGGCTTTAGGCGTGGGCTTAATGGTCGATAGTGCCATTGTGGTGCTAGAAAACATTGTGCGGCGTCGCGAAGCCTACGGTGAATCAGCCGTTACGGCGGCCACACTGGGTGCTGGTGAGGTCGCCGCACCGATTGTGGCGGGAACCCTAACCACAGTGGTCATCTTTGTGCCCATGCTGTTTGCCGAAGGCATAACCGCACAATTATTTCTGCCGCTGGCCTATGTGGTGGCGTTTGCCTTAGCGTGTGCCTTGCTGGTGGCTCTGACCGTCGTGCCTATGCTGAGCGCACGCTTATTACCGCACACTATCGGTGCTGCGGTGGGGCCATTAGCCGGAGTGTCACGGCTTATCGGCGGTTGGCTGGCGGTGGTTGAGCGACGTTATCAGCGCAGCTTACAGGGGGCGCTGCATTATCCGGGTACGGTGGTCACGGCGGCGCTGTTGCTACTGGTTGCTGCGGTAGCGGCTATTCCTTTGCTGGGCACGGAGTTTATGCCAGCCACAGATGAGGACGAGGTGCGGGTTAATGTGGTGATGCCGCCGGGAACGCGTCTTGAGGTCGTGGAGCGGGCGACATTACAGGCTTTAGAGGTTGTCAAGGCACGGGTGCCGGAAGCACGCAGTGTGGTGGTGAGCGTGGGGGCGGGGTCATTCCGAGCGGCTGATGCTGCGCGCGGTGATGTCCGCATCGCCTTGCCGCCGCGTGAGCAGCGCAGTCGCAGCAGTGCCGAGATTGTCTCTGATTTGCGCCGCGCTATGGTGCCGATTGCTGCGGCTGATGTACGCATATCCGCACGGCGACCCTTTTTTATGCAGCGGGCGTTCGGTGGGGGTGCAGACACCGGTTTGCAGATCGAGGTGCGCGGGTTTGAATTTGCCACACTGGACGCTTTAGCCGAGCAAGTCCAGCGGCAGATTGAGCCAATTGCTGGGGTCAGTAATGTGCGTCTATCGCGGGATGATGGCGAACGCCAGCGTTTGATTCGCATTGATCGCCGCCGAGCGGCGGATCAGGGAGTCAGTGTGGCCGCCATTGCCGATACGGTGGAAACGGCACTTGCCGGGCGGGTGGCGTCGCGTTATCTGGACAGCGGCGAAGAGGTCGATATTCGCGTGCAGTTACACAACAGCG
>PWUP01000051.1 GCA_003562535.1 Gammaproteobacteria bacterium
GAATTAACGCTTAAATTACAGAAAGAAGGGAAAAATCCTACAGCCATTTTGGCAGTTATCCAGCACCTCCAGCCCATATCCATATTAATCCATATTTGGGTTCGCTTTTACCGGAATCGGCGTTCGATTGTGCCCGGAATCAGCGTTAGGTTCTCAGAGTTATCGGCGTTCGATCTTATCCTGAATATGTATTCATCACCTTACCCCTTATATCATAGTTTTTTTATTAATCCTCCATAGATTGTTTAGTTATTTAAAAGCATCCAGTATTTTGGGGAGCCATTGCTCTCCTCTCAATTCATGCTGCCAGATACGTACAACGGTCCAACCTTTTTTCTTTAGGGTTTGGTTAACCAGGCCGTCCCGCGCCTTATTCCGCTCAATTTTATCAACCCAAAATTGCCTATTTGTCTTGGGAATCTGCCCGCGTGTCGGGTGGCCGTGCCAGAACTCTCCGTCAACAAATACGGCGATTCGTTGTTTAGTAAAAACGAAATCAGGATTTCCGAAAAGGCGGTAGTTTCGTCTCCAACCTTTGATGCCATTTTCCCGAAACAAAGACATTAATTTCTCTTCCGTAGCACAATTCCCTTTGCTGCGGACATTTGACATGATTTCTGATCTTTTTTCTTTGGAAAATATATCAGCCATCACTAAACCCTTTTGTTTTAGAATTTATTTCTTGAAATCAACAGCGGCATTCATCCCGCAAATACCAACAAAATCGCAAGCGCTGCAGCGAATTTCTCCGGACTTACCGTTCTTAAGAGGATCTGATATAAATTTTCGGTCACGAATGGCGGTTGCCGTTTCAATCACAGTTCTCTTAGCATCTTTAATCGAACTTCCGTCCAAAGGCACCTCCAACTCATGCTTATCGCCCTTGTTCCGATCTGCGTCGAGGTAACGTACCAGCCCTTTATCCGGCTCGTACTGAAGTTCCTTTTTTGCGGCTACGGCATAGACTCCAAGCTGAAGTTTCATCTCATCCTCATCAAGTTCTTGATGCTTGTCAGATTCCGGCTCACCCGACTTAAAATCAATCAAGGTTACCCGCGGCGGATCGTCGCGGCGTACAATGTCAATAGCCCCAAAAACCAAAGCACCACCGTCACCGCCATCTTCAAATTCGACAAGAGTTTCAAACTCTTTTTCCGGTTCAAAAGAAAGTTCACGTAACTCATCGGCAAAATGCTCAACATAGTCCGCCACGATACGAACTCCTTTTCGACGCATATTTTCCGCAGGCTCACCGGTTGTATAGCGGAGGTAAAAAAGCCCGTGCTCTATCAAGTTCTCAATCGCATCTTCAAGCTTGTTTCTGTTTTTCGCCAACTCCGCCCATGCAACGGGGTCCGAATGGACAACCCGAAGCAAATTGTGAATACCTCTTCCATAACCAAAGGCCTGGTCTATCGTTGGAGAAAAACCGAGGACTTTTCGGAGATAAAAATCATGAGGACAAGCCAAGTAATATCGTAAATCAGTAAATGAAGTGGACAATTGCACGTCTCGCTTGTATTCCAAAGGAGCGTGACGAATTTCATTAAGAAGACTACCGGCATCATCGGTCACAGTGCCACCCGATGTATTCACTATACCTTTCAACTCTGGAATGAACCTTGATCTGCGTGTCCCGGAATAACTGATTATTAAAAATCGTTCCGCTCGAGTTAATGCAACATACATTAAACGACGTTCGCCGTCATAGTTTTCATTGTCTGAAAGTCCTTCAATATCGATATCTCGAATAATATCACCTGATAGTGGAACTGGGACCGCTCGACGAGCATATGTGCTGGGGAAGCGACCGGCACATACATCTGCTAGAAAAACAGCAGCAAATTCGAGTCCTTTTACGGAGTGGACTGTGCTAATAGTAACCGCATTGGGGGGGACAATTAAAGGCTGTTCGGGAGTGCGACCACCCTCGGCACCGTATTGACAAAGACCGATAATCTGCCAGCTGTAATCGGAAGTGCTGGTCCAACCCGGTGTTTCAATACCGGTAATTAAGCCGCTTAAAGTGCCCAGATGAAACATGGCCGCCTCGCCTCTGCCTTGACAAGTATCCCATTTTTCCACTTCGGTTTCGGTTAGTAGCCAGTGATATAGTTGTTGCGGAAAAACGCGTCGAAGCGGGCGTTTGTTTACTAGAAATTCACGAAGTCCGCGAGTCCGAAGAAAATTTACTTCATCGACCTCAAAGGGACGATTGTCAACAATTCTTATTTTCAAAGCACCTGCAGCAAAAACAAGGCGCCCTTCAGCTTCACGGTCAAGAGACAGCCCGGACATTCGCAAAAGGCGGGCCGATTCCTTTAGAACAGGTTCCGGCTCCGGTATGCATCCTAGAACGTTTCCTATCCGATTGGGCAAGCTTTTTGGATTATGAGGAGAACCGTAAAATTGATCAATCCCTGCCGAAATAGCAAGAGCCGCGATCAAAAGCAGAACCTCAGGTTGCGAAAACAGATCCGGTCCCGCACGAACAACTGAATGGATACCGGCTTCTTCCAAAGCGCGCATGTAAGTTCTGACATCGGTTGAAGAGCGTACCAAAATTGCTATATCGGACAGAGCTAAACCTCTAAAGGTGCCGTCGCGTTTGTCATGTCGGGCGCCTTCGGCTTCCGTCGGAACAATCGCCCTTATCGCCTCGGCTATCCATACAGCTTCTTCGGCTCTTTCGTTAAATCTGACCAATGCAATATGAGAAGGATGAGTGTCAACTCGATCGGATTTTCCGTGCAACATATACGGAGTTTCCATGCCGCTGGCGGGCGATATTGTATCGGACCAATAGTTGGCAATATCTATTACGCGCGGGGTTGAACGAAAATTTTCTCTTAAGTCAACAACCTCCGAATCAGGGTCCTTTTTGTATTGATTCCACATCCTACCGATAATTTCGACTTTGGCACCGCGGAAGCCGTAGATGGATTGTCGGTGATCTCCGACAACTGTTAATTTGCCATGGTCGCCCGTCAAAGCATGCATGATATCTCGCTGCACTGGATTAATATCCTGAACCTCGTCCACAACAAGGTGTACCCGTTGTTCTCGCAATCTAATACGCTCTCCATTAGTTTCCAAATTACGAAGGAATTCAGTTTGGCATGTACTGAAGTCAAGAAAGCGCCTGCACCTTATATAAGCATAATACCTGGCAGCCGAGACAGCAAAAGCCTTAGCGGCACTGTCTTCACCAACCGGTGTAAGCAAACATGCTTCTTTACACCAATTCCTTTCTTCGATACCCAAACGATAAGGCGGTTCTCCCACCGAAAGTTCTATATCGAAACGATTGTGCTCATGAAGCTGATCATATGCCGTACTAAACTGATCAACAGTTGCAGATTGTGAAGTGCGCGGTCCGAGGGCCGAACGAAGGCCGCTCAAACCGAGAATATTGTTGAAGCCGCGCAGAATCAAAGCTGTTCTGGATGCTTCATCCAGGATGTCATAATTGTGATAGATATCCGGCCAGTATTCCCTTAGCTTGGCTAGACAAAACCCGTGTATTGTGCCTACGTACATCCCGCCAAGATTAACATCCTCACCTGGAGGTGTAATTTCGCCAATCCAAAATCTGACACGGAATTTCATTTCTTCCGCCGCTTTCTCGGTAAAAGTAAAAGCCACTATATCTTCTTTGGGTACGTTTTCCACACCCACCCACCAGGCAATGCGGCGAGCCATTACTTCAGTCTTTCCCGAACCGGCACCAGCCACAACCAGAACGCGGAGTTTATCCGATTGGACAGCTTTAGACTGATCCGACGTAAGTTTGTGCAGCAAGCGTTCTTTTATTTCGTCGGCAGTCAAAATGAACACCTCCAATTGCAAACTATTCAATAACCAGTTAGAGCCTGCCTAATAGACTGCGCATGCGCTTTGATAAAAGGTGGAGGCAGGGCGTTGCCAATCAAGAGAGCGATGGCAGATTTGTTGGTTGTAACCGGAAACTTGTATGATTTGGGAAAGCCTTGCAACAAGGCCGCTTCACGCATGGTAATGGCCCGATCCTCCTCGGGATGAAGAAAACGCCCCTTGGATGGGTTGAAGCAGCCGCCGGTTAATGTCGGAGCAACGTCATCCCAGGCCATCCTGCCGTAAACGTCTTTAAAACCGCTACACTTTTTGTGACATTCAAGCCAGTATTCTTTTGACAAATCTGTTCGGCTGCCACCGTCTTTGGGAATCTTTTGTATCATGTTCATAATCCTGACGGATCTTTTTTCTTTAATATCATGTAAGGAATCTCCGCTCTTTCCGGCCTTGGGAAGGTTACTCATGACCTTTCGCACCGTCAATCGCCTGTTTACCGCACTTGCAAAAGGTATATCGAAACCGAAACCTGCCATGTATATCAACCTTTTCCTACGCTGCGGCACTCGGTAGTCTGCGGCATCCAATACCCTGTGTTCACCCCAATACCCCAGCTCTTTCAATTGTTTACAGAACTGGACGAACCTTTGGTCAGCAGCCAAGCCGGGGACGTTTTCTAACATTACAGCGCTGGGTTTAAGAGCTTTCACAAATCGTAAAAACTCCATGAGCAAATCATTGCGAGGGTCATCCACGACCAAGGCACCGTTTAGCGTGCGAATTGTAGAAAACCCCTGACAGGGCGGACATCCGGCCAAAAGGTCAAGTTTTCGGTTATTCAACCCCAATACACTACTCATATCTTCCGGATCAATGTTTTGAATACTCTCATGCCAAACCTTGACTTGAGGATGGTTGGCCATGTATGTAACCACAGAAAGGCGATCATTGTCCACAGCGCCTATAACCTCGAAGCCAGCCTGCTTTATGCCAAGCGTCAATCCTCCGCAGCCGCAGAAAAGATCTACTGCTATAGGCTTCCTGCTCTTATTTGCTGTATTTCCGGATGCGATCATCCGATTACCTCCTCCCCTCAACACCCGCTTATATCTCCAGGGTCTTCACTACCGCCCGGTCCAAATCACCGTAAAACACCACATCCAGCCGCTCCACCAAATCCTCCGGCAAGCCCGAAAACTGGGCTTTGTTCGCCACCGGCACTAGCGCTCGAATGGCGCCGCTGTCCAATGCCAGCTGCAAGGGTTCGGTTATGGAGGTGGGTCCTTTTATATTCCCTTGAATAGTTAAATCGCCCAGAATTACCGTGCCAGCCTGCACCTGACGGCTACGAATCACCGAAATCATAGCAGTAAAAAAGGCTACACCACAAGGGCATTCTACACGCCCACCAGTCAAATCGACGGCTTCGGCGCAGATGTCTTTTTGCGCCAAATCTCTGTCCAACCCCAGCTTTTCTTTGGCGCTCTGCAAAAAAGAAAAAGCCCGATTAAGGGATTCTTTCAATGTTTTTTCCAACCCGGCAGGCGTCCTCAGCTTGCCGTTTCCCGCCGTCAGCGTAACTTCCAAACGGAAAAGGGCCACTTTGGCCTCCGCATTTACGGCTGCCGTATAAACCGTACCGGGAGGCAAAGGATCGGCGGATATGACCCCTCCACTGCTTTGTTCCGGTACAACCACAATTTGTTCCATATCCGTATCCAGATCTAAATAACTGAATGTAGTCTTGTAAAACTCAAACGAACCCCTCTTTTTAAGCTGTTCTTTAACCCTTCTTCTGCCTTCGAGGGCAAGCTCCACGTACTCGGTCAATTCTTCTTTAGACCACTCACCGTCGGGGTGAATAATCTTCAACAAGCCGCTGACCGTCTTCCTAACAGCTGTAGCGTCCCGCCCCTCAACGTGGGGACCAAAACGGAAGGCACGTTCCGCTTCGTTAAAACGGTTCTGCTTGCGAAGCATCCTGAACGCTTCTGCCAAATAATCGGTTACAAACCCGTAGTGAACTGTAAGTATATCTTTGGATGTCTTGGGGATCTCCCAACCTGGAAGGTAGAAATGCATACGATCCAATAATGCAAGGTCAAATTCTTTTGGAAGCGGTTGAAAGAGGTCTGTCGCTGAATTCTGAACTAAGGTTTCCACCGGCTGGTTGAGGTTTCCGTTAAAAACCAATGACGCCTCAGCCTGTACAGGGGTTACGCCACGGCTGAACCGGCCGTTGGCCATGTAGTCTTTCATAATCTGTAAGACATCGGGGTCGGTAATGCGCATACCCCCTACTTCGTCAAAAGCAACCACATCCCAATGCCCCACCAGTCCTACCTTCCTGCGAGCGTTATTGTAAAATAGGTTGGCCGAACTGGCTTTACCACCAGAAAGGAGCATGCTGTAAGGTGACATTTCGCTGAAGGCATAAGACTTGCCCGTCCCCCGCGGCCCCAATTCTATAAAATTATAATTTTTTTCAACAAAGGGGATCATCCTGGTCAACAGCAGGAGTTTCAATCTATTCTCCATACGTGCAGGTTCCAAGCCGACGCTGCGTAAAAGCAGTTCGCTCCATTCCTCCCTGGTCATGGAACGGCGCCCCTCAATGTACTCCTCCATATCAAACCTGGCCAGTTGAATCGGCCGAAACTCGACAATATGAAAAGGGCTGCCCTTCTTTCCTTCTTCGTCGACCCTAAATTCTATATCTACGATACCCCAGACACCGCCTTCCAAAAGGCGCTCGTAGCGGCGGTAAAACTCTTCCAATATATGCAGTTTTGAATACCCGAAATGGTCCATGGACGCCCAATACTTGTTTTCACTCGCCAAAAAACGTACCTCCACCCGGTCGATAAAACGGTGCTTTCCTTTTCGCTCCACCGTAGCCTGTGCCTTGTTGGCCTCATCGTGACGGAAAAAATTTGTAACGAGTGTTTCTTTTACTGCATCAACGCCGATACGAATTTCTTCCTCGTTATCGGAAGCGCAGTATCTCCCCAGTAGATATTCCAATACATAAGAAGGTACGTTTTCGCCGCCTTTGATCTGGTGCAGCAGGTCTTTGCGCACCGTCTTTCCGGCAAAAACACTGACTGCTTTTTTATCCAATGCATCGTGTTGCATGAACACACCTCTCAATCAAGTATGGCGTTCTTCAGTTCTTTTTTCGCCCAAACAACGCGGGTTTGGGGATCGCTGACCCGTATTTCCACGACAGAACCATCAAAGTCCGGCCCAATCAATACCGGAACGGGCGTCTCCTTGTCGGCCAGCAACGTAACTTCTCGCGTTCTTTCATTGCGGGCCTCGCAGTCTGCCGCTTCACCCACCAATTTAGCCTTCGCCCCTTTTCCGTCATATACTTCAATTAATACTTGCTCGGTTTTCTTAAATATGTTTCCCTCCAGATATAATTGCAAACCAATAACACGGCTGGTAAACTGGTCGGAACGGTAGCGAACCTCGATTTTTGGCTTTCCTGTACAAATCTCCCTTTCGCCAGCAGCCCGCAGGACAACAACAGGAAGCACCGCCTCGGGAAGGCTCAACCCCCCGTGGAAATAACCCAACCCTCCTGCAAATACTTTATAGCCGGCAGGCAGGCAAATGTCTTCAACATTTTCTTTTATTCCAAGATGCTCCCCTTTAAACGTTACCGTCCCGGATCCGGAAGCTAGACCCGTTCCCAAGCGGCATCTGCGTTTGCGTTTAATCCATATACCTACAGGCTCCTCCACAATGTCCCCGGGCAATATTTCCGGAAACATCATGTGTCCGTGATCGGCAGATACCACGATGTAAGAATAACCGACTGATACCAATCTCTTTACAACTGCCGCGATGTCTCCCACAATATCGGAAAGATGCTTGCGGGCACGCCAGCCGCCCAAATTCTCGGCAATTTGGTCCGGGTCCTGGGTCCTGACAACCAGCAAGTCCACGGCTTTCATCTTTTCCTCATGTTTGTGGAAATTTCCAAGCAGATCGTCCAAGGTAAGATCCAATACACGGTCACCGTAGGTATCTTCCAAGAGCTTCATACGATCGGAAGAATTCGCTAACAGTCGTGAACCCAGAGCCGGAACTAGCTTATCTTCTTTTTCCAGCCAACAAAGCATGCCGTCGACACCAGGGAGCAACGCGGCCATGCCGAAATCGGTGACTGTGGGCACAACCCCGGCGGCACAGTCCAATTTTATTTCCCCGGCATCAGCCAGCGTGTCGCCCAGGTCCTCGCCCATTTCGAACCGTAGGGAATCTACTAAAAAAAAGGCTGTTTTCTCTCTTTGTTCCATGGCAGGCGTTACATATTCATCAAAGATACGGGTTTGGCGCAACACACCTTCCGGAGGCCAGCCATGCCTTTTTACCGCTGTCAGAAACCGTTCTTGGATTTGTAAAACCACATCGCGGTAACTGTTTCTACACTGTATCGCAACCTCGGACAGAACCTCATGACCAACGCAGGCGGTGAATGCATTTTCAAACAAGCGTTGTTCCCTGTCTAACAAGGACCAATCGGCAACATACGCTTTTACCATTTCTTCCGGAGTTGGGACATTATCGTCCAAGCCTTCTTTTATTCTTTTTGCCGTAACCATTAGGGCTACGGCTCGCTCCAACGCAGTCCAATCGGTAGCCCGTTGCGGGTCACGTCGCCAAACAGAATTCTTTCGATCTTTAATCAGAAAGGAGGCTCCGTCCAAGTTTTCATCGGCCGCGTAAGCAGCTGCCCACTGCAGCAAACGGCGCTCCTCAAAAGGAAAGGTATCCCTCCCTGCCGGCAGGAAATCGCCGCCCATAATTTCAGGCAAACGAAGGTGCTTTTCCACTCTCGAAGCAATATCTATATATTTACCCTGCAAAACCAGATCTGAACGCATCCGGTCACATGCCAATTGAATTGTTTCCACCGACTCCGGCCCAGCGCATGGCACGGCCGCAAGCTCTCCTGGCACCACGTCCAAACCGTAAGCAAACTCGCTGTAGAGAACGTACGCGGCGGCCCTCTCCCGGAACGTTTCCCATCCCCCGTGCCGTTCCGGTGGTTTAAAGCCGATAGACGAATCCAACAGGCGTAACAGCTCCAACGTGCAGCCGGGCATTTTATCCACGGACGCAGCCTTGCTGTCGTCGCACAATGCTAAAGCGATAACCTCCGCCGGTGTTTCCGTCCCCAACGCTTCATGCAACAACGGGTACCGGTTGCCTTCCTCCAGCCCGTCTAACAAACAGATGTCAGGTTTCCCTTCTTCGAACAAACGGGTAACCTCCGCAACCATTTCGGGCATGGCCTGCCTGGCCAGGGATTCCAACTTCTGGTCTTCCGTATCCCCAAAAGCCGCACCCGCCGAAGCAAACACCTCGAACAGGTCGCGCTGCTTGGCTTCTTCGCCTGCGCCACGCGGGCGGGGGCAGTATATAAGCAGGTTTTGATTGGCTTCCTCATGTTTGCCCGATTCGTTCATAAGGCGGTACGCCCCGTCCGCTTGGCGACGGGCCCGCAGAGCTGAATCAACGCAGGAAATGACAGCGCATTTCGCCGCTTCAAACCCCTTGACAAACTCTTTGAAGTCGCCGGTTGCATCATACCAGACTACAATGCGTTTGTCTTCCAAGAGTTCAACCAGTTTTTTATGCAAATACGACGACAGCCTCATCTCCCCGCCTCCTTTTTACCGCGGTTGCCTTTTCCTTTGGCAGGCAACTTCTCTTCATAGAGCTCCTCCCGGCCATGGGCTATGGCGATGGAGCAATCTTTCCTGCATTTTTCCCCAACCCGCTCGGGCCAAAGTGTGTTCGCGAGATGGGCCCAATCGTAATCCCCCCGCCCCAATTTCTTCCAGCATTCTTCCGTGTCCCTGGCCCAAGAGCGCAGACGGAAAAGCTTGTGCAGCGGCGCGGCGCTGATGATTACGCCGTCGTTCAAATTGGGGCTGTAGGGAAGGCCCGCGATCCGCAGCAGTTCCTCCCGTAGCTCCCGCAGTTCCCCCAAGAAAGCACATCCTTCGTTAAGGCGGTCCCGCAAGCTGGCGCCCCGGCCCCCACCTTCCCCTATCTCTTTTTCCATGCGAATGATACCCCGTTCGACCTCCGCGATCTTCGGCTCAATATATTTGTTGACCGCAGCGTAGAGGGTCTGGTCGTTTACGCGGTGATAATAAAGCCAAACGGTGTAGGAACCTGAGGCGGTGGACAAAGGCCAGTATATGGGCGCCTTGCGCCGGCTCTTGGAATAGCGCTTGAGGTGATCCTGAAAGAAACCTGCGGGCCTGCGGAAATACTCCCTCAGCTCCGAGACACCGAGGATTTCGCAGGCTTCCTCTTCTATTGCCCGTGCCCGGTCGCCCCACAACAGCTCCAATACTTCGCGCACGCGACGGACGATATCGTCACGGTGCGGCCCCCCCCCGTAGAAACCGGGATCGTCCACCAAAATGCCGTCCCAGGAGATGCGAAGAGGGTACTCCTCATCGGAAATAGTGGGGTTTTGAACCGCCCCTTCCGGCGGCAGGGTGCCGGCATCAGGGCGGGCGCGCAACCATTCCTCGCTGACGATCCGTCCCGGCTCGGCGGGGAGACCGGCGGGTCCGACCAACATACCCGGGGGGCAGGGTGGGAGGGGGTCAAACGGTTTCTGTAATTCAGGTAGAATTGAGGGGTTAATAGAAATTCGGATATCCCAACGACCTAAAATACAACCTAGAGCATAACTAAACACATCGTTTTTATTGTCTTCATAGTTTTCTGTTTTTATAATTCTTTTATTTATAAATAAATAATTAGAATTTTTGTATAGATTATTAACTTCATTATCACATTCGTTTAAAATATCAATAATTTTCGACCTAACAGGCAGAATAAAAGGTGAAATAAAAACACGACTAGTTTCATCTTTAATATATAAGCTTCTTGA
>PWUP01000233.1 GCA_003562535.1 Gammaproteobacteria bacterium
CAATGCCGAGGTCGTAGCCGCGATGGGTGGCAAGCACCTCCCGGGCGGCACCGAACAGTTCCGCATATTCCGGCGGTACCCGGTTGCTCCCGTGCTCGCAGGAAAGGATCAACTGCCAAGCGGATCTAGCTTGCAAACAAGACTCCTTGTTCAAGACAATCGGCCAGTTGCCGGTACAGTTGGCAAAGATCCCGCCGCCCGAACCGTTGCGGCAGAGCCCGGAGAATACGCTGCGCCAGTGAACCCTGTTCGAGGATCTGCCGCAGCGGGGCATGATACCCCGGCGCCACCTCGGCCTCCACCGCCGTATAGAGATGTTGCCACAACGAAGAGACCGGCAGGGGGCCACCGGTATGCCCGAAACGTAAGCCCTCACAGGGTCACGCCTGAGCCGGCAGGCGAATCCATTCCAGGTCGGGCGGTTGTTCTTTGAAATAGCTGGCGAAGGCTTCGGTCAGCGTAGCGAAGGTTGAGCGATTCTGCAAGCGGCAGGTTTGGCGGAGGGAAAGAATCCGCTCCACCCAGCGACAGCCCTTGTCGCTTTGGGTGCCCAGACTGCGCTTGCGCCAGAGAACGGCATAGCGGATGGTCCGCTCGGCATGGTTGTTGGTCGGCTCCACCCCTTCTTCCCAGAGGAAGGTGAAGAGGGAGTCGAAATGCCCCTCGATGCTGCGGGCAAACTTCCCCGCCTCGCTCTTGCTGTCGCGATAGAGGGCGATCATCCGGCAGATGCGGGCGTAAAACGCCTGGAGCTGGCCTTTAGTGGGCGGATCCTTGGCCCAGGAGCAAAGCCGTTTGAGTTCCTTGCGGGCCCAGGTGCCCAATCGGTACAGCTCGGGATCGGCTCTCTCGGCCAGGCCCTTGGCCCGGCGGATCAGATGGGCCAGGCAGCTTTGCCGCTGGTTGTTCCAGTTCTTGTAAACCCCGTAGTTGTCGCTGACCAGGATGCCGGCCCAGGCACCGATCAGTTGCTCAAAGGCCTCCTTGGAGCGGTGATCGTGGAGCATGAACAGGGAGACCCTCTTGTTGGCCATCACCCACAGCCAGTTGAGCCGGCTCCGGTTGTACCAGGGGGTCTCATCCAGGTGGTTGATCGGGGTAGCGCGGGCGGTATCCATAATCGCCTGGTAGTGGGGCTCGATGGCTTGAGCGCCCCGGTCGATGACCTTCTGGATTGCCCCTTGACTGATGGGCACCCCCAGAACCGAGGCCAGGAAGGTCTGAATGGTTTCCCGACTGTTGCCGTCGATCCCGGCGATTTCGGTGATCAGGGCGGAGAGCCGAGGGCCGAAGCCGGTTTGATGATCGTGGGGCAAATAACCCTTGCCGGTCTTGCCGCAGCTTTGGCAGCGGCCCCGGTAGAGGACGAAATGGGTAATCAGCATGGCGATTTGCGGCAACTCGATATGCTGGTGGGTGTAGTAGGGGCTAAGGCTGGCAAAGTCGGCACAACCACAGGCGCAACGCGTTGGCTTGATCTCCCTGACCTCGGTGGCCTCCAGCAGCTTCTGGCGATGACCCGGCCGGGAGCGCTTTTTCTTGCGGCCCTCTTTCTTTGGCCGCTTGGCCTTGTCCCCCGGCTGGTCCGATGAGGGCGGCTTGCTGGAGTTGGAGGAGTTCTGGTCAAGCCTGGCCTTGAGCTGGTCGACCTCGGCCTCCAGGGCTTCGACTTTTGCCACCAGTTGCATGATCAGCCGGATAACCGATGGCGGGGTGTTGCGCCACTCCTCCAGCGAAATGCCCAAGCCCGGGGGAAGCTGATCAGCCAAGGAGCGCCTCCCGGAAATCTTTGGTCAGCGGATAGAGAAACACCGCCTTAACCGGCTCGATGCGCTGGTTGTAACGGTCGTACTTGCCGCGCCCGGTGGTTTCACCCACCCGGACCCAGTTGGCGGCCCGGTAACAGGTGCCCCGGAAACGGGTGGTATCCACGAAGGTTTCCAGCAGGAAGACCCGCTGGCGATAGAAAGCAAACCAGTCGCCGGCCAACTGCCTGATGTTCAGGGCCAGCACCTTGGAAGCCAGGTGCGGAATCTTGACCCACGGCAAAATCAGAAAACGGACGTTGTTGGCCACCCCGGCCAGGTTGCTTTCCCGCTGCTCACGGCTCCAGCCGATGGTCTGGTCGCGGGCCGCCACTTTCCAGGCGGCGGAACCCCATCCCAGGCAGGCTACCGGGCGGCCGTCAAGATAAGCCAGGTACTTGAGGTAGGAACCGACGATCCAGGGAGAGCCCAGATAATGATGGCGGTCAACCAGGTAATCCCACAACCCTTCATCGGGGGTTTGGCGTACCATCTTGATGGTCAGGGAGCCGAAAGCGGAAACGGGACCAGTCAGTTCCGTTCTGTCGATGACTTATGAGCGGCGATCCGCCCGCCGGGGATGACGGAAAGTCTCTTGCAGCCGGGGAGGCAGGTTGAGTTCGCCCTTTTTCTCCAGGGCCAGCAGCAGAGCCCGGCAGGCCATGTCTTTCAACTGGCCGTTTGGTTGCCGCCATTGCCAGCGTTGGCAGAGGATTCTTGAGATTGCCGTCCGGCCCTGATCCCAATGGTCGGCGGTGACCAGGCGGATTTCGGCCAGATCATTTTGGTTGAGGCTCCGGCCCCGAATCTGGTAAACAGATGCTGTCGTGTCCATGACAGCACCATAGCAAATGCTGGCTCACGACGCCAGCGGAAAATTCATACCCTGTGAGGGCTTACGGTTGCGGATATCGGGTGCGGCACGGGGGCATCCGCCGTTCTTCTTGCCCGGCTCTTGAATGCTCAAATCACGGCGGTGGACTTCC